>NZ_MAFX01000012.1:0-38248 GCF_001683555.1 Methanohalophilus sp. DAL1
GGTCACCTGTGATGATAACCTCTGGATCCCATTGTAATACCTGTTCGATGGATACCTCTGATCTTCCATAACCCTGTTCAATGGGACATTCTGCTACATTGATACCACCACATATCTCTATCAACTGACTGTGCGGAGAACCTTGCGGATCCGTAAGCAGACCATTGGTACCTTCTGCATAATAGACACTCTTCCTTTCATCTTCAGGTATTTGTGAGACCTTTACAGTGACATTGTTAAGTGTTCTTTTGTAAAAAGAGATCAATTGACCTGCTCTCTCTTCTTCTCCGAGAACATACCCCATGAATTTGATTGACTTTGCATATGCCATAGCATCAATTGTCGATTCAATACCCACAACAGGAATAGTACCGAATTTTTTCTGTCTTTCATTGATGGTAGAATTAACATCCCCTCCACTGTTGTAGCCTTCAAAGATGATATCGGGACCCATGGATATTATGGTTTCATAATTTCCATCCTGCTTACCAAACCAACCGCCAATCACAGGAAGGGCCTGATACTCAGGTTTCAGATATGTTTGCGACCCCTGAGGCATAAAATTCCAGCCTGCTAATTTTTGCGGAGCCAGCATGTAGATAAGCATTGTTGCAGGAGGAGAAGTGGCAACTGCCTTGTCAACGTCAGCCGGGATTTCAACGGTCCTTCCTGCCATATCAGTTATCGATCTTGTGCTCTGTGCAGAAACTTCCTCTTGATCAACACATGCGCTTGTGCATACAGCAAACAAGATCACAAATATCAATAGAATATACCTGAATTTTTTATGCATGAGAGTTCCCCTATGATGAAATTGTTTTATTTCCATAACATGCGACGATATGTTCGGATGAACATAACGATACATAAAGTTTTCTTAATTCAGCGAAGTTACTGCTAATTCCATAGAAATTTCTGACAGAATCACGCATAACCAAACTGGTTATTCTGAAAAAATAACAGGAAAACTCAATACACCGGGCTCTGGGCTGTATGGGTTGTAGAGTGTATATCGGCAAATGTTCTCACAATGCAATACAGGATAAAAACAAAATTACCCATATCGGGATAAGTGCACCCACTGCGGCAAATGCATAGAGGTGTGTCCTGTGGTGAAATTTTCTGAATAAGAGCCTGATTTTATGATGAAGATTCAGATGGCACCACTTATTACAAGATACAGATAAGTTCCACCCAAAAATACCGCCAACCAGAGAACCAATTCAATTCTCATATATCTTTTACTCTTCCAGCTCCACCTATTGGTGACAAATAAAGCTCCTAATGCCAACGTTATGATACCCAACGAACCATGGACTAGAACTAATGGTGGAATTGAACCTGTGCCAATTATAGAAAGATAAGCAGAATAGGCCATATACAACACAGATAGTATTGCCAGAGAATAGCCAACATTGATTATCTTTCCATGTTTTGATATTCCTTCCTTCATGGATGTGCTCTTTTTCAAAGCAATAAAACCTATAATAATCAGCAATAAGGCTACTATTTGCAAGATCAATGAAAATACACGAAGTTCAGACATTGTTAATCCAAGTATGATGACACCCCCCACTAAGTACCAAACTGAATCTATTTTATACATAGGATTACCAGCCCAGAGATTATAAGTTTTTGGAGAACAATAGTTAGTAGAATTAATCACTAATTTTGTAGCATTGGGTTAATTAGTACCCAAAAATACAGCAAAAACCGGATATAGACCTGAAAAGGTAGGCTTACATATGACTATCCCTGAAAAGAATTACAGAATTCTGGAAGAAAAGGCCACAGAACTTGGGGCAAAAAGTGTCAGACTGATACCTGCAGAAAATATAATTGTTGAGAACCGGACAATTCTGAAGTGTATATTTGGATGCAATGGTTACGGCAGTCAGGTATGCCCTCCTTTTATACCGACAGTGGATGAATTCAGGCAAATGCTGATGGAGTACAAATGGACCCTGCTTGTCGACTGGAAATCAGACAATCGGTTTTCCAGGGAAATAAGTGAGAATTTCATTAAATACATTGTCACTTCCCCTGAGGATGAAGAAACCAGACAGCAACATCAGGAAACATTAAAGACTGTAATGGAGGAACGCAAGGAAAGAATCCAGCCGGGAAGTATAGAACTTGAGAAGCTCGCCTGGAAACTGGGATATAATACTGCTCTTGCCACTTTTCCGGGCATGTGCACATGGTGTGCCAACAGCGATTATACCGATGTCAACTGTGCAAGTTCCCAGGGAGAATGCCATCATCCGACCATTCGCAGACCCTGCCTGATGGGGCTTGGTGTTAGGCTTGACAAAACACTGGATAAACTGAGCATACCTTTCCAGAAATTCCCCATGAACGATACAATCCCCTCCCAGTATACGTTGATATTGCTGGATTAATGGTCAAATATTTACTACACCCCGAAGAGACCAGAACCTTTATTAGTAATATATTACAACCTGACTTGGTGATTTTTTGGTGAAAAGGGCATTGCTGAGCGTTTCCGACAAAACGGGAATAGTGGATTTTGCACGCGGGCTCAAACAACTTGATATAGAGATCATTTCAACCGGAGGCACGGCACGTATGCTCCGGGATGCAGGAATAGAAACAATTGACGTATCAGAGATCACCGGATTTCCTGAGATGATGGGAGGCAGGGTAAAGACACTCCACCCAAAGATTCACGGTGGCCTGCTTTGCCTGCGGGAAAATCCGGAACACGTCAGCGACGCTGAAGACCTTTCTATTGAACTTATCGACATGGTGGCCGTAAATCTCTATCCCTTCGAGATAACCATATCCAGAAAAGGGGTTAATCTGGAAGAGGCCATCGAGAACATTGATATCGGCGGGCCCTCCATGCTCAGGTCGGCTGCCAAGAACTACAAATCTGTTACAGTGCTGAGTGACCCGCAGGATTACGGACATATCCTCAAGGAACTGCGCTCAAGTGGCGTGGTATCACAGGAAACCCGGGAAAAAATGGCAGTCAAGGCATTCCGCCATACAGCAAACTATGACAGTACAATTGATACATACTTAAGTCGCACCTTACTGGGAGAAGAAACCCTGCGGCTTAATTTCACAGGTGGCAGAGAACTACGTTATGGAGAGAACTGGCATCAGGAAGCATTATTTTTCTCCCAGCCAGAAATTGAGGGACCTGCCCTTGCAAACTGTCGCCAGCTGCATGGCAAGGAACTATCTTACAACAATTATGTGGACGGGGACAACGCCCTCCAGACTGTCAAGGAATTGGGACACGAAAAACCTGCAGTATGTATCGTCAAACACAATAATCCCTGTGGATTGGCAACCGGAAACACACTCCTGCAGGCCCTGCAGGCTGCCTGGGACGGTGATCCGATATCCGCCTTTGGAAGTATCATATGCACCAATGTCGCGATGGATCTCGAATCCGCCAAATTCCTCAAGGGCAAGTTCGTGGAGATCATTATCGCTCCGGAATTCAAACACGATGCACTGGACTTTTTGAAGAGCAAGAGCAAGAATTTGCGCCTGCTGGAGCTGCCTTCACTCAATGAATCCTTTGATGCGGAATTTACCTACAAGTATATTGCAGGAGGAATGCTCAAACAGTCCCGCAATATCGGATTGTACGAGAAATGGGAATGTGTCACCGAGACCGAGTATCCCGAGGAGAAAAGGGGGCTGTCCGAATTCTGTATTGCAGCCTGCAAATGTACCAAATCCAATGCTGTCAATCTTTCCTGGGAATATGAGGATGGGTGCTACATGATGCTGGCAATGGGTGCCGGCCAACCCAATCGTGTGGATTCCATCCGCAAATTATGTGCCACCAAGGCAAGGGAAAACCTGAAAGAGATCTATGACAGGGAACAGCCTGAAATGGACTTTGAGGAGTACTGCAACAATATTCTCTCAGAATGTGTCCTTGCTTCTGATGCCTTCTTCCCCTTCGATGACAGCATCATCCATGCCGCCGAAAACAATATCAAATATATTGTCTCCCCGGGCGGCTCAATCCGGGACAATGAAGTTATAGACACCGCCAACCGGCTGGGCGTCTCCCTCGTATTTACCGGAATGAGGCACTTTTTGCATTGAAAAAATCAGTGGGAATTATCCCACGATATTTTTACCCTTGACGAGCGACCCACCTGAACCAGCTCGTCCCCTTTTTTTTCCAGTATTTCTTCCAGATGGGAGCGCAGTATCTGTTCCTGCTCATTAGTGGCAATCTTGTAATGGGGTTTGTAATGCTGAACCGCCTCATCCAGGGAAGAAAACCGGGTCTCATGTATCAATTCAAAATTTTCCATGTCCGGATAGATTCCCATCCTGTAGAGCACATTGTAGAGCACATCACATTTGGGAGAGGGATAATATTGTCTGCCGTGTAACTGCGGCCAGATACGTGAATAATTCTTATCCCAGGAGGTCGCACCTGCAAACCAGTAGATGTAAACCTTGCCACTGCTTAACTGCTGGATCTTTTCAATAGCCTCCCTGATATCGGGCACGTGCAGAGAATAGGACGCTACAATTACATCATAAGGAGAATCCAGTTCCTCCAGGGACACGTCCTCCCAGTTTTCCTGGATACATGTGACATTGTTGAGATGGTAATGTTTGATATTTTCCTTCAGGACTTCTGTCATCCCTTCAGCCGGCTCCACTGCAGTTACATGGGACACCCTTTGCGCCAGGGGAATTGCCATTGAACCCGGACCGGCACCTATGTCCAGTATCCGGGAATCGCTGTCATGCTTGATGTCCTTGAGGGTTTTTTCCAGCCGTTTACCACTTTTGCGGGAGGATTGCCAGAAACGTCTGGCATTTTCATAGGTGGCCCAGCGATCCGGCTGTTGAACCTGTTCATCCGCCTCGTTATGCAATTTCATCTGCTCGATCCAGACATCTGCCCAATCAATCTCATCATACAACATGCATGTGAAAAGGAGAGAAGAAGTAAAAAAGATTGGGTTTTATTCCTCGTAAGGATAGCCGCCGGAGCGCCAGGCATTGAAACCGGCTTCCATATTATAAACATCACAGTAGCCCGCATCCAGAAGAATATTCGATGCCGTCACACTCCGCCTGCCACTGCGACAGTAAACAAGAATCGCAGTATCCGAAGGCACCTCATCCAACCGGTTTTCCAGTTCAGAAACAGGGATCAGGTAGGAATTCTCCAGGTGACCGTCATCATATTCGGACTGGGTACGTACATCCAGAATGAAAACATCCCCTGTCTCAATCAGATTGAATGCTTCTGCTGCAGAAACATCGGAATAGTCACAGGTTTCAGGTTGTGGTGTGGTGTTGTCAGATTCCTGCTGTACACATCCGGCCATAGTCAGAGTTACCAGTACACAAAGTAACACAATAATTGTATTTTTGTTCATAATTCATTCCCGCCTGCAAAAATAATCCCCATCAAGCGCAAACTGATGATAGACATAACAGTCATTACACATACATTCCTGTCGGGTCTCACCGGATGCAGGACCCCGCACACAGAACATATAACCTTCACCCGGATAGGATGGACAATCCTTGCATAAACAGGCCTTGGAATGATGATACGATGGACAGACACCGAAATATTTGCCCAGCCCCTGTCTCAATTCTTCCTGATCTGCCACCTGCAAACCTCATTCAGTTTTTCTTGCAACTACGCCGAGATGATCGATATGCAACGGTGCAAGTTTCTGTTTCTTGACAAGTTCCAATTTTGAATTATCTTGCTCCAGTAATGTTTTGAGCTGCTGTTTAAAAACCGTATCAGGTTTTGCAGTGGAATCCACACTCCGGGCCTTGATGCTCATCAACAGGTAACCGCCGGGTTTGAGGAAGTGCTGCACATTGGACAGGGCAATGGATGCCTGGTCCGGCTGGGCCACATCCTGAAAGACCACATCAACAGGCTCCACAACATTTGCATAGGACCCGGGTTTGGAAGCATCGGCAAGCAGAGGGATTATATTTGGCCTTTCTTCGCAGATAGGTAACATGTCCCGCATTGTACGGGGTGAGAATTCCACTGCATAGACCACTCCCTGCTGCACAATATCCGAAACATGACTGACAGTGGTACCTGTAGCCGAGCCCAGGTAAAGCACCTTCGATGTGTTTGTAAAGGGCGAGGGAAGTTTTTTGAGCAGCATTGCCGCAAGTTTACTTCTTTTGGGCTCCCAGACACGGTACTCTGCCTGTTCAACCTGCACCAGGTGTTCCCCGTACACTTCAAGTCCGGGAGAAAGATTTCTGGTAGCAAGGAACCTTTTCTTGCCCTGCTGTAGCGTGAAAATGTTTTCATGGAAGGTTTTGGCCTTCATTTATTCCCCTCCCTGATGGATCGGACCTTACGATCCAGTTTTTCTTTAATTGCAGGATTCAGCTGGCCGGAAAAAGCATCCACCCTGCTTGCAATACTCAGGCTTGAAGCAAGAGCACGGGCCATTTTGCCCCGGATTTTCGGATGGGAATTCTTGATTAAAGGATGATTGAAAATAATACCGTGTTTGGGAGAAGTAGCCTTGCCCCTGAGATGTTTGAATAAAGCCTGGTTTGCACCCATCACCTGAATGGTGCTTGACGGCATCCGGCAGAGAGATTGCAATCCGCCGGCCATACTGATCAATCGAGCACCCAGATTGGCTCCTGCAACCTCCTCCAGATTGGGAGCGAGTTGTTCCATGTTTTTGTGAATATAGGCTTCTATCACATGACGCCTCTCATAAAGGGAAGAGAGGTCCGCTGCAAAAGCCTTTATGATAGCTCCGTCCTCTGCATACATTTCCATACCCACAGACGAGCGGGCAGTCTCATGGAACTGCGAATCCTGCGGCAGGTTCTGCCTGAGCCCGTTTTCAGCTACGAACTTGGCCAGGTTTTCGGTAAGCATGCCTGCTTCGGGAAAATGCTCGCCGTACCATATACCCAATCTCTCAGCCAGCAGATTGGCCGCCTCGTCAATATCATCCAGTGCTTCCACGGCATGGATTATTCGCAAATCCGGAGAATAGGAGTTCTTTATCTTAAGCCGCGTGGCTGCAATACAGGTTTGCTGCAACAGGGAATAATATTCAGTTTCCCCTGCTGCGAATCCGCATTCAATGGCATTTTGAACGGGATCAAAACCTGCCGGCGGGATTTGTTGGGGATCTGTCTGAAAGACAAGCAATCTTTCTGCCAGCTGCTGCACATCCTGCGTACAGGGACTGCACTCAGCCACATTTCCATCTTCATTGATTTCAATATCTGCAAACCAGGTTTTCACATTCAAGGTTAATCCATCCTGATATCCGCACCGGTGTTATTGGGAGTTGTAAGCAAAACCTTGCCTCCTATATTCTCATCCAGGAATTTTTGCATTTCCCGGACAATACGTTTTCCCTGAATTTCATTTTCAACAAAACCGCAAATTGCAGGCCCAAAGGAACTCATCCCGACACCATGGGTACCGGCCATTCTCATCTGTTCAATTACGTCTTGCACCTGCTGGCTCTGCAGGAAGACCTCTTGCTTTTTGAATCCCAGTGTCTGCAGACTATCAAGTGCACTGCCGAAGTTCTCAATATCTTTTTCAATAACTGCCGGAATCATTTGCATCAATACGATGTGGGAGATCGTCTGTACATCCTCCAGGGGAACAGGACAGACCTGCCTGAAAATATCCACTTCCTGTGCATCATGCGCTCCCTGCCTGTCAGGAAGAGCCAGCACTATGGGCCAGTCCGGAAAGTCATGTCTGAAAACTACCGGAGCGGGAGGGGCCGGACTGGCAGAGGAGGGAGAAAAAGCACCTTTATCAGAAAAACGATGTCCACAATCCACAAGGAAACCGCCTTCCTCAAAAGCCGCCACACCAATTCCGGAAGTACCACCCCGGCCCACTTTTTGGGCCAGATGTCTGACCGAAAGGCCCAGTTCGAAAAGCTCGTTGATCGCAGCCGCAGTACACAAAGCCACCTGTGTGCCCGAACCCAGGCCTACATGGGCAGGCATGTCCTCATCAAGATAGATACTGATTCCTTCTCCTTCAGGCAGCAGGGCAGAAATCGCAGCTTGCACTTTGTCGTACAGTAATGAACTGCCGGTAATCTCCACCTGATCACTTTTTTCAGCAGTAAGATGAATGTGGGGATACTGCAGACTAACCCCCACTCCCCCATCAACCCGGCCCAGGGAAGCATTGAGGTCAATCAGAGAGAGGTGCAGCCTTGAAGGGGATGTAATCTCGATCATAGTACCTTGGAACTAATTCACAATCATATATATATGTGTCAGGACAACTCTTCCATGTCCGAAAAGAAATTGAGCAGGGAATATTTCACTTTGCCGGGTTCCACATCAAGGAATTCCTTTCTCTCATCTTCGGGAAATGAGGGGTATACCGAATATTTTCCCAGTCTTTTAACCGAATCCGTCATGAACCTGCCATCCAGCAGTATCCTGACACCGTAATCGGTCGGTGAACGTACCACTCTGCCCATGGCCTGTCTGATCTTGCGTATCGTGGGAACCTGTACAGCATACTCCCAGCCGGCACCATAACCGAATTCATGATCATAGGCAGATTCCACCGCATGCATCCTGTCATTCAGGGCCGAATAACCTACACCGACCACCACAACAACCCGACCCCGGCCATTCCTGTAATCCACTCCTTCACTGAGGGTACCCCAGAGATAGGTGAAAAGGACAGCTTTACCTCCCTGCTCTCCGGTCTGAAAGAATTGTTTACGTATATCCTGGGCAGATACCCCGGTTTCATCAAGGAACAGTTCGACATCAAGCACACCATCGAATTTGCGGAAATAACGTTTTGCCTCAAAAGCATTCGGGAAAAAGATGATCACATTGCCCCCGGCATTTTCAATCGTATCCTGTAACACCTGTTCTAATATCTGCAGATTCTGAGGATCGTCCCGTATCCGAGAATACTGGGGAGGTACGGATACTGCGAGGGTCAATCTGCGTTCTTCAGGAAATGTCAGACCATAGGCCAGATCGCATGTCTGCCGTGTGATGCCCAGGGTGCTTTTGATCATATCGAAGGGACGCAGGGTTGCAGACATCAGGATTGCCGAGTAGATCGAATCCAGCAGCGGACCTGTAACGTTTTTCGGGATACAGGTGAACAACTCCAGCCGGCCGTAAATCTCCCCGCCCTGATCCCGGCGGACATTGAGTACGGGATAATAATTCTCATTGTTGCAGAGTTTGAGATACTGGGAGAAAAATTCTGCTGTGGGTTTTAAGTGGGATCTTTTCAGGATCGGAGTCTGGCCCTGTTTGTATTGTTCATGATAGGCATTATCCAGTAAACCTCCCACTTCAGCAGCAATCCCGAGCAATTCCTGTACCTGTTTTTCCTCCCCATAACCGGTCTCTTTCATCCGCCTCATAAAACGGGCATATACCACATCATTTCTTTCATAGGGGTCACTTATGCGTATATCGTACCAGTTGCGCCCCACCCGCTGGCGTTCCCCGAACTTAAAACGGTTATCATAGGTATCCCTGACCACTTCCAGGAGAATGGAGAGCACGGCTTCCACATCCTCAACCGGCATGGAGGTGAAAAGATCACTTTTTTCATTGGCATTGAGTTCAGCCAGGGCACTTTCAATGGCATGTTCGGTCAAAGTAATGGATGAATGAGATCTGGCAGCGTTTTCTATATTATGGGCTTCATCAAATATCGCAATGAGGTCTTCGGGTTCTTTGTCCATCCAGCGCAGCATTGTGGAAAATATCATATCATTGAGGATATGATGAAAATTGGCTATGACAAGGTCGGCATTTTTCAATTCCCGCTTGAGAAGTTCATAACCACACATGCCGTTCTCAGCGGCGTAATCATTGACCTCTTCGGGATCGCGTACATCCTGGAAAAGCCACTTCTGGAATTTTTCATCCTCTGCCCTTAAAACCTCATACAGGGGGTCGCATGAACGTTTTCTCAGGGAACTAGCTTTTTCCTCAAGTTTTTCCCGCTCCTCATCGACAGCATCCCTCAGAGAAGCATGCGCCGCTTCGCCCGAGGATTTATACTCGTCCCAGGCAGCCTTCGATTCCTGTTTTTTGAGATTTATTTCCTTTTCGATCTCCATGAGATCGTAGGTATTATCCCGTTTGGCCTCGCATTCATCATATCCCTGTTTCAGGGGACACATGCCCATCTTACCCTTGAAAACAAGGACCTTGATGTCATGGGTACGTTTAATCTGGCGGGCTTCATCTATGAACTGTAACATCTGTTGATGGACATTTGTGGCAATGAACACGGTTTTGCCCAATTGTTTTCCCACATGCAGCGAGGGAACCAGAGCACTCAGGGTCTTCCCGGTCCCACAGGCCCCCTCAAAAAGCACCAGATTCTCTTCCAGCAGGGAGCGGTGAATTTTCTCCATTGCGTCCTTCTGGTTGGGATAACATTGCTCCAGGGGGAAGTACTGGATATAATTGTCAGGGGTGCTCATGGCTTTCCCTAAAGCTCCTCCTATTAAAAAGATATTGGATTGGAAGTTAATGTGTGTCAGGAAGCGGTCAGGGTTTCTTCTATGATTACTGTGTTGGTGGGCGTATGTATGATTTTTACATAAACTGCATCTCCAGAATTAAGATAAACTTCAGTACTGGGAATTCTGAACATCACATATTCCCCTGTGGACCACATGCCATCATCATCAACATCTCCCGTTCCAATAGACCCTTCTATTGAGTTATGACTATTATCGAATACATCATCACCACTTACATATTCGGAAGTTGGATTGGGATCATCTCCTTCTATAGGAAAATTATGGAGTGTTCCCACTTTATCATTCTTATCAAATGATACAACAATTTCAATATTACAGACGTCAATTGCTTCTCCGCCTTCATGATACAAATATACTCTTTGATCTTCAAAAGTCTCATCTGCACACCCTTTGCGTACCAGTTCCCCGCTTGAATGAGCCACAAAAGGTGCAGGCTCCTGCATTTCAAAGGCCGTGGCGAAGAAGATCAGAGTGACTCCAAGAACAATAGTTATGGCAATCATTAACATGATGCCGACAACAGGAGAAATTGCTTTTTCATCTTTCATTGTATCATATATCCAAATTGAGAGTGTGTTTACAATATCATTATATTACTCCAAAATAAATATGTCTGTTAAATTTAAAAGATTCTGCAATCATTCCGTACTCATACGAAGTAAGAATGAAATCAGATGCTATAAATCCTAATCGATAACTTTTTATTTTAGTTATTTAATGATAGGATGAAGTCTATTAAGACGTTAAAATCAACAGGAGAGACGATATATATGGTAGCAATAATCAATGTTGACGAATGTATAGGTTGCGGAACATGTGTGGACGAATGTCCATCTGAAGCAATCTCAATGAACGATGAAAACATTGCAGTCGTAGACGCTGAAGAGTGTGTGGACTGTGGTGCATGCGTGGACGTCTGTCCAACCGAAGCAATCACAATGGAATAATTAGTCCATTTTCCCTTACTTTTTTGAACAACTTTGCCGGGTAAATCCTATGTCTGAAGAGGGAATCTATTGCGTAATCAGGAATTACAGAACTACTTCCTATTCTTCGGATGTCACGGAATTGGACATAGAGCGATTGTATCAGGCATACCATTTATAAAGGTAGAAAAATGCAGCCTCAAATAACATCTTTTTTCTACAAAACGGCTGTATTTTTTTCTCATCCCTATTTTGCATCCAGTATAACTATAAATTCTCATGCACAATATCCGGAGGAGCATTCATGTTATTCGTAATATCCATAGGCGGGTCCGTCCTTGCCAGAGACCTAAATCCAGAAAGATTCAAAAAGTATGCAAGTATGCTGGAAGAGCTTTCTCAAGAGCATTCCATTGTAGTCATAACAGGCGGAGGTGTTGCAGCCCGCCAGTATATAGAAACTGCCAGGCAGATAGGGGCGAATGAAGTGACCTGTGATTTCATAGGGATTGATGTAACCCGCCTCAACGCACAACTCCTGATAGCTGCCCTGGGGAAAAATGCATATCCGGAACCTCCTTTGAATTATAAGGATGCAGAACTGGCTTTAGCTTCCGGAAAAATAGTTGTCATGGGAGGAGTAATCCCGGGCCAGACCACAGACATGGTATCTGCCGTTCTTGCCGAATACTTAAGAGCTGACATAATGGTGATTGCAACTTCAGTGGACGGGGTTTATTCAAGTGACCCTGCAACCGATGAAAATGCCAGAAAGTTTGATGTGATGACACCAAAGGAATTGCTTGATGTGGTCATTTCCACCGAAATGAAAGCAGGATCTAAATCACCGGTAGATCCATTGGCTGCTAAGATGATCGAAAGATGCAACATCGATACGATAGTAATGGATGGGACCCAGCCTGAAATGATATCCAATGTTGTCAGACAGGAATGTGCAAAAAGCAAACCTGTAGAAGGGAAAAAACCGGGTACCAGAATTACAACAAAATGAAAGGGACCGAATAATTACGGCAATCCATTTTCAATTATTTTTTTCAAAGTCTTTTCTGTGACTTCTTCATTTCATAAAAAATATAGACCATGATTTCAGAGATGGTCTATACTGCTATTTTTATACCATATACCAAATAATTCTGATCACCTGCAAAATATATAAATATATTAAATTGCATAATTGCATAGAAGTATCATTATACTCATTATTATGACATTTCAGACCAGTGTGAATGTACACTACTGATAACCCCGGAAATCATCGTAATGAGATATTTGGAGTGGATAAACTATGGGAGATATAGAAACAATTCCTGAAAACGACATGCAAATTGGAACTGATGATAAAGAGATGGCACAAAAGGAAAAAGAGATTGCAGGATTGATTGACAATTTACCAGTCACCGTATTCAGATGTGACATAAAATCATCCTGGGCTATATATTATATCGGTCAAAGTGTGAAGGAATTGACTGGTTATTCAAAGATGGAGTTTCTAAACGAAAAGTTAACATGGTCAGATTTGGTCTTATCTGAAGATGTATCCACAATAGATGAAGCTATTGATGAAGCTATCAAAAAGAATACTCCATACAGTGTTGACTATAGAATAAAAACAAAAGATGATGAAATTATATACATACAAGAAAAAGGCAAGATCATACGTAATGATAGTGGAGAACCAATTTACATAGACGGGGTTTTTTTGGATATAACCCAGCATGTAAAAGCAGAAGAAGAATCCAGAAAAATGATCGTACAAAGTATACCACAGCCATCTCTGGCACTTTTTACTGATAAAGATGGAAAAATCAAGTATATCAATGATTATTTTTTGGAGAAGTGCAAATATAACAATGCTAATGAAGCTTTTGGTGCATCGCCTGCAGACATTGTAGAAGGGGTCGATAAAACTATAGTCGATTCTGTTTTAGAAAGTGGAGAAGGAATCTACAATAAAGAAAGATGGCTTAAGCTTTCAATGCGTGATCTTGAGTTATTCACTGTCACTTCAGCAATCCCTATAAAAGATAATAATGGCGATATTGTTGGCGTGCTCAATATTATGACTGACCTGACAGAGGTCAAACAAAAAGAAAAGGAAGTTGAGAATCTACTCGACTATACCAACAACTGTCTTAAAGACCTTGGAGAAGGAATCAGGATGGTTGGAGAAGGCAATCTTGATGCAAAACTCGAAAAAACAAAGGATGACGATTTCGGCAAGACATTCGATGAGTTCAACGCTTTTGTAGAAAATCTCAGAGGCATTGTTCAAGATATCCTCAGTGATATGGGCAGCACAATTGAAGAAGTGAAACAATCCAAAGAAGCTGTCAACCAGATGAATGCAGGAATGGAGCAGATATCCACCGCAGCAGAACAGATTGCCACCGGATCCGAGAATCTTTCAAGGCATGCCAATACCTCTGCTTCTGATGTAAAAGCTTCCGCACAGATTTTCAACGAACTCAGCGATTCAGCAACAGAGTCTGCAAAATACTCCAAAGAGGCGGTCCAAAAAAGTGAAGTTACCAAAGAACTTCAAAGCAATGCAATGGAAGACCTGAACAACATTGTGAATGAAATTGAACAACTTGCAGGAATCGTAACTTCTCTGGATGGTGCCGTCAATAACATTGGCAAAGTTACCGATAAAATCCAGTCGATTGCAGACCAAACAAACCTGCTGGCTCTGAATGCAGCAATCGAGGCTGCAAGGGCAGGAGAACACGGTAGAGGATTCGCAGTGGTAGCAGACGAAGTACGCAAACTTGCCGAAGAATCAAGAAGCAGTACCGATGAGATCAACGAGATAGTGGGTGATGTCCAGAAGGAAACTGAAAAAGTTACCGAAGCGATCAACAGGGCAAAAGAAGAAGCTAAAGGTGGAAGCAAGGACATCGAAGAAGCTCTGGGCAAAGCCGGGGAAATTGCCGAGATGGTCGAAAAAATCAATGGAATGCTCGGTGAACTGAACCAGAAATCCGAAGATGGGTTGGAGAAAATTGAAAGTATTGATGAGAATATCGGCGAGGTTGCTTCAACCGCAGAAGAAAATGCAGCAAGCAGTGAGGAAACCTCTGCAGCAATCGAGGAGCAGACCGCAGCTGCACAGCAGGTTAGTACCTCTATAAATAACGTAGACGACCTTGCTAATAAGACACAGGATATGATGAAAAAGAACTTCAAGTTCTCTAATAACTGAGAACTTGTTTTCATTCCTTAAAATACAAAGGTGGCCTAAAATGGATACCCATAGTCAAATGATGGATGTGGAAGAAACGGTGCAGGTTATCGTCTTTAATATGGGAGAGGAAAGATACGGAGTCGATATTTCCCAGGTAAAGGAAATAATCAAACCACCCAAAATCACAAGGATCCCGAATTCTCCAGACTTCATTGAAGGTGTGACAAATCTCCGGGGACAGATCACAACCATAATCAATTTGAGAAAACGGTTCGGCAAAGAGACAAAGGAAACTGACAATGAGACCAGGATCATTGTGATCGAATACGAAAACGTGGTCATTGGAATGATCGTGGATAGTGTCAATGAGGTCAAATATCTGTCCTCGAACGATATAGATGAGCTGCCTGATATAATAACATCAAGGGACGAATCAAAGTTCCTGACGGGCGTGGGTAAATTGGAGGACGGATTGTTGACACTCATAGATCTGGACAAAGTATTCAGTGAAGAAGAAATTGAGGGTATGAAAAGATGACAGAGAAAGTTCATCTCAGAACCCCGGCAAAATTATTTGACGGGAACTGGATGGATGCAGAACTGTTAATTACCGATCAAACCCTGTCCATAGGAAAAAAGAAAATTCCCGTAAACGAGATCGAAGATCTTGGCGATGTCGATGTAGAAGGTGTTGAAGCGATCAGGATCAAAAAGGACGGAGAGACTATTATCAAACCCCCGGAGAAAATCCGGGCACAGGTCTTCCGATTTCTTGCCTTTAATCTGAAAGCAGACAGGTTTGCGGTCTATTATCTTGATTCTGCAACCGTTGGAGGCGTGGTGTCATCCGGTGCAAAATGGGAGAAAGGATATTTCAGTGTAACGGATGAAGGTTTCTGGTTCCTTTCACCAAAAAAGCAGCAGAAGATGCTGTTTGATAACATCGGAGGGGTGGTTAAGGAGACAAGAAATATCGGAGGAAAACAGAGGAAAGTGCTGGTCCTTTCGAAAGTCAAAAAGGGACAGGTGGCAACAAGTCTGCTGATGTGTCCCGAGACCACCCTTGAGATGCTGGAGAATTACATTACCAGACTCATCGAGACACATAAACCCCAGATTGATATGACTGAGACGGAAAAAGAAATTCTGACACTCGTATACTCGGGTCTGGATTTTGTCTCAATAGAGAACATTGTAGGGATATCCACAGATGAGCTCAATGAATATTATGACAAACTTGTTGAGAACGGCCTGGCAGAGGTTGTTAAAGTCAGAAAAGAAATTGAACTAACCCCTCGTGGAGTTACCATGGTTGGGAATGCATCAAAATAAGATTGAAAAAGGTGAGGTTGCATGTCAAAAGTATTAATTGTAGATGATACAGCATTTATGAGAAAACTCCTGAAAAATATCCTTTTTGGAGCTGGATTTGATATAGCCGGTGAAGCTGAAAACGGGAAACAGGCAGTGGAAATGTACAAGGAATTGAATCCGGACATTGTTACAATGGATATAGTGATGCCGGATATGAGTGGAATTGATGCATTAAAAGAAATAAAGGGTATGGATAAAAGTGCAAAAGTTGTGATGTGCACTGCTGTGGGCCAGGAAAAAATTGTAAAAACAGCTATCAAACTCGGTGCCAAAGGATATATCATAAAACCCTTCCAGGGACCAAAAGTCGTTGAGGAAATAAAAAAGGTTACTGGCGCATGAAGGCCGGTGGATAATATGATAAGAACCCTTGTTGTTGATGATTCTGCCCTGATGAGAAAGGCAGCAAAAGACATGCTTGAGAGTGCCGATAATATCGAGGTTGTTGGAACTGCAAGAAATGGGGAGGAAGCCATAGAAAAGGCAGGAAAACTGCAACCTGAAGTAATCGTGATGGATGTCAACATGCCTGTCATGGATGGGATAACTGCTGTTGAAAAAATAATGCATACAAACCCCATCCCCACGATTATGTTCAGCACTCTCACCAAAAAGGGTTCAAGAGAAGCTTTGGAAGCTTTAAGATTGGGTGCAATCGATTTTATTACAAAACCCACTGGATTACATGAGATTGACAAAATCGAAGATGAGCTGGTTTCAAAGGTCAATAATATTCATAATTCCAAACCGAATATAATTCGTTTGCTTAACCTGAAAAAATTCAAGGGAGAAATCATAAAGGGAAACTGGGATAAAACGCCCGATGAAACAGCGGTTCTTATAGGTTCCTCTACAGGAGGTCCTTCATCTCTTGAACAAATCATACCCAGACTACCTGAAAATATGCCTGCGCCTGTTTTTGTAGTACAGCATATGCCAAAAGGAAATTTCTGTAACCAACTGGCTGCAAGACTTGATAGTTTATCGCAACTTCAAGTTAAAGAAGCCAGGAACAATGAAAAGGTCGAAAATGGAGTCGTCTATATAGCTCCCGGCGGATTTCATATGCAAGTTCGTAAAGCATTGGGAGTTATCAGGATAAAGATTGTAGAAGGTGAACCGGTACACGCGGTGATTCCTGCAGTCGATATTACTGCTCAAAGTGTGACGAATGTATATGGAAAAAATATGGTTGCCGCCATACTTACAGGAATGGGAAATGATGGGACTTACGGGTTTAAATTGATCCATGAAAATGAAGGGAAAACTATCGCATGCAGTGAGGACACATGCGTGATTTACGGAATGCCAAAAGCGGCTATTGAAGCAGGAGCAATAGACGTGGTAAAACCTATTTTTGAAATTCCTGAAGAGATTGTTAGATGTATAGAGGGATGAGGTAATGGATATTGATATGGATGTTTATAAGGATGAGTTCCTTCAGGAAATTAATGAGTATCTGGAAATATTTAACCAAGCCTTCATTGACCTGGAAAACGGGGATGAGAATGCACTGGATGAAATATTCAGGGTAGCTCATACAATAAAAGGAATGGCCGGATTCCTGGGGTATACATCACTTGAAAAATTATGCCACAAAATGGAAGAAGTGCTAAGTGGGATAAAATGTGCCGAAATAAACATTGATAGCGGACTTATAGATGTAATGCTTGAAACCGTAGACCGCATCAATGAAATGGTTGAAAAGATCGAGTCCCAGGGTACTGATGATACCGAAATACAAGACCTTCTGGAATCTTTTGAAGAATACAAACAACAGGGTAGAAGTTCAACTGAAGATTGTGCTCGAGAAGAAGTGTCCACAGACGAAACCGTTGAAGAATCTTTAGATGCAGTATCCAGCTCGGCTTCGGAAGATGTAGAGATTATACCGGAAGAAGAGGGAAAACCAAAGGTTTCTGAAGGTATGCAGAACGATGTTGATCCCCTGGGTGAAGACTGTAACATAATTCTTGACACCAAAATTTCCAATGATGCAGATATTAAGGAATTAAAAGCTGTACTTGTGATAGAATCTCTTAAGGAAGAGGTAGAAGTAATAAGGACCGAACCTGCAGAAGAGGAAATCGATAATACATTCAAGGGAAAACTTAAGGTTTTCATCAATGGAGAGGCAGAAAAAGTCCAGGAAGTAATGGAGAAAATCTCGGAGATCGAGATGTTTGAAATTACGGAAAAGGGAAGTGAAGAAACTAAAAAGGACGTTGCTGAACCACAACTGGAAAATGTATCTGAAGAATATCTTGCCTCTGATGAATATAACATCATACTCAATACACAGATATCACCTTCAGCAGACATCAAGGAATTAAAAGCTGTACTTGTGATAGAATCAATGGGAGAAGCAGGGGAAGTTGTCAGGACAGAACCTGCGGAAGAGGAAATCGATGGTACATTCAATGGTTCACTTAAAGTTTTTATCAAAGGAGAAGCGGACAGGGTCAAGGATGCTATGGATAGGATTTCGGAGATCGAGAGTTATGAAGTCATAAAATGTGGCCCAGATGTTGAATATACTTCAACAGACAATGAAACCATAAAAAATGAATCTGAAAATTACATTCAGGAAAAACCCACCCCCCAAATAACCAAGGTAAGCGAGAATAGTAAAGAAACAACTCATGGATATGAAACTGATTATAAAATTATATATGAAAGTGGACCGAATAACATCAGTTTAATGAGTAAAATCAGGGATATTATCAGGAATGAGAAATATTCCCTCCAAGAAAAAGTAAAGCAACTAATGGCTGTGTTTATCAGTAACACCCAATCCAGCACTGACCTTGCCTGGGAAAAAAGACAATATGAAAAACCTCGATTGATGCAGCCAACCCCTTCAGAATTTAATGAAGATAAGGAAATACAGATCGAGGAAGAAGAAAAGGTAACTGCGCAGGAAATAGAAAAAGAAAGTCAAGAAGTACAAGAACCTCAAAAAGCGGTTGAGCGAACTTCAACAGAAAATCCTAAAGTAAAATCTGAAAACAGAAAATCCATCGCCCAAACCGACAATACCAAAAAGACAGGACCAGGGCCCAAGAGACAGGATTCCATTAAAGTTAGGATTTCTGATCTGGACAATATAATGAACCTTGTCGGTGAACTGGTCATCAATAAAGGTTGCCTGCTTCAGATATCACACCAACATAAAATACCCGAACTTGAAGAAGCTACCGGCATCCTGGATAAATCCATCACGAGTCTGCAGGATGAAGTGATGAGGATGAGAATGGTCAAGATTGAGAGGGTGTTCAATAAGTTCCCCAGAATGGTAAGAGATTTAAGCAAAAAATTTGGCAAAGAAATCAATTTTGAGATAGAGGGGCAGGATACGGAACTGGACAGGACTATTCTGGATGAGATCAGTGACCCACTGGTGCACCTGGTAAGAAATTCAGTAGATCATGGAATCGAAGAATCACAAGACCGAGAGAAGGCTGGAAAAAGCCAAGCCGGTCGCATAAAACTTTCAGCCAGACAGGAAAAGAGCAACGTCATTATTGAAATCGAGGATGATGGAAAGGGTCTGGATGTGGAAAATATCAAAAAGAAAGCTCTGGAAAAAGAGATCCTTTCGCCCTCTGAAATCGAAAAACTTGATGAAGATGGAATCAGGATGCTAATTTTCACTCCCAGTTTTTCCACAAAAGACAACGCTACTGAAATATCAGGCAGGGGAATTGGGATGGATGCTGTGAAGAATGCGGTAGATAAACTGGGTGGTAATGTCAGGGTTTATTCTACAACGGGAGAAGGCACACGCATAAAAATCAGCCTGCCACCCACTGTTGCCATAATAAGAGCCCTGGTAGTAGAAGTAGCCAATGAGAACTATGCGATTCCTATTTCCAATGTAATTGAAGCCCTTAATGTCAATGAATCAAATATCAAAGTCATCTATGATCAGCCACTACTCTATGTGAGAGATAAACTCCTACCTATGATAAAATTAAAGGAAATTTTTGAAATCGAAGAGAACAAACCAAAATCACACAAAGAAATTGGAATTATAGTAGAGAAAGATAACCAAGAGATGGCTATTATTGTAGATTCCATTATAGATCAACAGGAAATCGTAATAAAGCCTATCGGCAGTGTACTGTCCAGAGTTAAAGGATTTAACGGAGTTACAATTTTAGGGGACGGTAAGGTGATACCAATCATTGATGTCTCAACATTGATAGGAGGAAATCGAGATGCCTGAATTTGAATTACTTAATGAAATGGAAGTGGAGGTATTAAAAGAACTGGGCAATATTGGCACAGGTCATGCAGCAACCTCACTTTCAAAAATGCTTAATAAATATATAGAGATCAGCGTTCCAGAAGTAAGAATCGTAAATATAGCCAACATCCATGAAGAGATCTACAACGAGGTGGTTGCCGGCGTTTTATTCGGACTGGAAGACCTCACCGGCGGAAATTCAGGGTACCTCTATATAATGATACCAAAGGAATCTGCAGACAAACTTGTCAGGGAGATGTATGGGATGGATGAGGTCGATGAGGAGATGTATGGTTCCGCAGTAATGGAAGCTGGAAACATACTCGGTTCCGCATTCTGCGATGCTTCTGCTGATTTCATGGACCTCATAATTCTACCCTCTCCTCCAAATTATGCAGTCGACATGGCCACGGCAATTGTGGACGGTATAATTTCACAGATGGCCCAGAAAAGTGACCATTTAATTTTATTCGAAACTACCCTCAATTCCGAGTCCAATATAGAAATTGATCTAATCCTGTTGCCAGAAGAAGATTTGTTTACCAATATCATGCAAATACTGGAAGGACTATGAGCAGCAATATTGCCTATATATCAACAGCAAGTGCAAGAGCGATTATATTAAGCCAAAATGAAACACTGATGGGCTCGTATTGTTCAATGAAGGATTTATGTGCATACGAACATTGTACTCAAAAATGTGAAATAATTGCTGAAGCAAAAAATCACTTGTGTGGAAATGTACAAAGTTCGAATGTAGAAGTATTTGAAGGAGAATTGGTTGCCGGCATAGGAGAATATAAAATTGGGAAAAACGTTTTGTTAAAAGCAATGGGACTTGGATCATGTGTGGGAGTAATCCTTTATGATCCATCAACGTGTATTGGAGGAATTGCACACGTCTTGCTTCCCGGTGTTTCAGCAGAGGGGAAAACAAAACATGCAGAGACTGCCATTAAAACAATGCTCGAAGAAATGATTCGCAATGGAGCAAGAAGGCGCAAGGTATGTGCTAAATTTGCCGGGGGTGCCCAGATATTTAAGCACATGAATATGGAAATGTTGAAAATTGGTGATCGCAATATAAAGTCGGTTCAGGATACCTTAAAAGAAGAAGGAATTGACATTGTGGCTACCGATACAGGGGGAAATGTAGGCAGAAGTATCCTATTTAACACTATCGATGGGAGTATGATTATAAAATACAGCTCAGGGAAGGCAGCATGGCTATAAATGAACCTGATTATTTCAAGCTTCTTACAAAAAAGATATCAAAACTCTCAGGTATTATTCTTGATAGTTACAGGGATAAGTACCTTAAAAGAAGGATCGAACTCCGAATGAAAGTTGTGGGGATTAAGGATTACAGAGAATATGCCCGATTTATTGAAAAAGATGAAAATGAACTTAAAGCCCTCATTGATACCCTGACAATCAACGTCACAGAGTTCATGAGAGATAAAGGTCCTTTTGAGTATTTCAGGGATAAACTGGCCGTGGATATAATAGAAAGAAAACAAAAATCACAAAGTAAACTTGTCAGGTTCTGGAGTGCTGGATGCTCCTGTGGGGAAGAGCCCTATTCTATAGGAATGTGTGCAAGAGAGGTTTTTCCGGAAGACTGGAGTATTTCGGTCTATGCTACAGATATAGACGAAAAATGCCTGAAAACTGCTTCAGAAGGAGTATACTGCAAGGATAAACTCCAAAACCTGGATTACAGCCTTAAATCCAAGTATTTCGAGAAAACGGAAAATGACTATAAAATAAAAAACACAAATAAATTATCATATCGCTTCAAAAGGCATGACCTGACAAACGATCCTCCAATTTCAAAACATCTGGATACTGTATTCTGCAGGAATGTAATGATATATTTCAATGAAAAACAAAAAGTAAAGATGATAACCAGATTCCATGAAGGGTTGATCAAGGGAGGCTTCCTTGTGATCGGGAAATCTGAAACACTGCCTAATGAAATTAGACACCTATTCGAACCAGTAAGTCTTAAAAATAAGATATATATGAAAGTATGAACTAACAGGCAGCTGAAGACTTCATGGTTTCCTGCTTCATACTTTTCCCAACGAAAACAAGTCCACAGGCTCTACCCGTAGTTCCTACAGTACTTTAAATGCCTATCAGATTCTGTTTGTTTAAGGTAAACTTTCAAAACAAATTACTTTTTGTTTAATAGGCAAGGTAAACATAAAAATGGAACCTTCTCCAATTTTACTTTCTACCCAGACATCTCCACCATGCATTTCCACATATTTTTTCACTATGGAAAGTCCAAGGCCGATGCCACCATAACTTCTTTTTGTAGAACCATCAACCTGTATGAAAGGATCAAATATTTCTTCAATTTTGTTTTCAGGAATCCCAATTCCAGTATCAGATACGGATACTAATATTTTATTCTCATTGCTAATTTTAGCAGTAATTGATACATTTCCGTTTTGTGGAGTGAATTTCATGGCATTATCTACCAGATTGAATATTATTTGTTTAATCATTCTTCTATCAGCGAAAACGGTGAGATTATTTTCATTGCTGGTGATTTGTAAGTCAATTGATTTTGCAGCCGCCTGGGAGGTCATTACCTCCCGGATTTCTTCAAAAACCTTGTTTAAATCAAATTTTTCTCTGTGAATTTCAATTTTGCCAGATTCAATTCTTGATAGGTCAAGGATCTCATTTATAATTTCCAGCAGATGTTTACCACTTTTAGATATGTTTGATACATACTTTTTTTGTGTGTCGTTAAGATCGCCCATATTCTCTTCAAGCAAAATTTCAGAAAAACCAATCACTGAATTTAAAGGGGTACGTAATTCATGACTTGTATTTGCCAGAAATTCACTTTTAATTTTATTAGCAGATCTGGCCTGCAGAGCCATTTTGTTGGCTTTAATCATAGTTTCTTTCAACTTTTTATTTGCCTTCTGCAATCCTTTTTCTGCTAATTTTCGCCCTGTAATATCCTGGCTTGAACCAACAATATATCGCACATCATTATCCCGTATAATTGGAGTCAATGTAGTCATCCAAACTTTTTTGCCTGCAGGCAAAGTTAAAAATTCTTCATAAAATATAGGAACTTTTGACTCTACACAACGAGCATAATTTGCACATACGAGATCCCCTTTCTTCTTTCCCAGTAATTCTTGAGGAGTTTTTCCTCTGACTTCCT
Source organism: Methanohalophilus sp. DAL1 (assembly GCF_001683555.1). Classification (NCBI taxonomy): domain Archaea; kingdom Methanobacteriati; phylum Methanobacteriota; class Methanomicrobia; order Methanosarcinales; family Methanosarcinaceae; genus Methanohalophilus; species Methanohalophilus sp. DAL1. Next base: position 23,492 of record NZ_MAFX01000012.1, read on the forward strand.
CTAAAGAAAAACCTGTAGATTCCTGATGAGCTTTATTGGTCCGAATATACTGAAACTCATCATTTTCAAGTACCTGAACTAAAAACATGGAATCCTGTGTACCCTGAAATACAGTTTCATACTCCTGAGCAATATTCTTGGCTTGGTCTTCTGCCATTTTACGTTCAGTAATATCACGGATATTAATGAGTATAGACATTTCACCATTTCTTTTTAGATAGGATGTCCCGATTGATTCCAGCCAAATATATCCTTTATCTGGATGTAGATACCTATATTCAGCTTTGTTATCCTTACAGGTTTCAACTATTTTTTGAAAAGCTTCCTTTGCAGATTCCTGATCTTCAGGATGTAGTTTGCTAAAACAATTCTGACCCAATAATTCGTCTCCCCTTCCCAGGATTCGTTTATGTGAAGGGGAAATGTAGGTATAGTTACCGTCAATATCTGTTTCGATCACAACATCATTCATATTCCGGGTCATCAGAAGAAGATGCTCTTCCTGTTGTTTTTTTTCTTCTTCTATTTCCTTGTTATAAAGGGCAAAAGCAATATCTCCTACTACTTCTTTAAACATATCGTGCTCTCTTTCCAGATACGCATATTTTTTAGGAACAGAAACCGATATAACACCAAATATGTGGGAATTGTGTTGGAGACGGCAACATAAAGCAGCACGTTCTGAAGATTCGGATTTTAATGGGCAATTAATACATTTTTCCAAAGGAGAATCGATTATTATGATTACATCACTTCTTAAAGCCTCTTGCATACAGTATGGATGGTTTCCATTTTCTAATTGTTTAGTTAAAATTTCAAACTCACTGTTGAAACCAGAAGAGGCAGTTAATGAGACATCTTGTTTTTCATCAAATAATGCAATCCAGGCAGTATAATAACCAAGTGTTTCAGTAAGGTTGTCACAGGCTTTTTGGATAAGTTCATCGGGGTTTGACTCCTTTACAATCAGCTGATTGACATTTCTAATACCCATGATAACTTTCTGAAGATGATTGTCACGTTCTTCGATCTGTTTTTTTTGAGTAATATCGCGTCCAATCCCCTCTAACGCAACCAAACTACCGGATGAATCATAAAAGGGTATGCTTTTTTGTTCGATCCAAACAACCTGACCGTTTTTATGTATATAGCGCAATTCCAGCGGTTTGTCAAAAGGAAGTAATCCTTGAACATATTTCTCAAAGGTTTTTTTATCCTTTGGATGAATAATATCGATCGGTAAATTTGGATTGTTGTAATGTTCTTCGGGAGTATATCCAACAATTGAAGTTGATGTTTGGTTTACATAAACAAAGCCAGGAGTGGGAATAAATTCATAACGATAAATGAGATCCTGCGAATTATCTGCTAATCGGCGAAATCTTTCTTCATCTTTTGATATATCGGTGAAAAGAGTGACAAAATAATATTTCTCGGGAGAATACACATTAACCCTGTACCAGCGATCTAATGGTTTTGAATATTGTTTTATTTCCGTTTCTTCGCCACTTAAAGCGATTTTGCCATAAAATTCAATCCAATCAAAAACATCGTTTCGAATATCAGGCAATATTTCAGTAATCTTTTTACCAATAATTTCAGAACCGTTAAGACCCGTTAATTCTTCAAAAGCCGAATTCACGTCCAAAAATTCATAATCACAAGGCGTTTCACTCTCATCAAGAATTATCCTGTGATAAGCATATCCTTCTGATATTCTGTCCAAAAAAGATTTGATGGAGTGAATTTTCATTGTATCGCCTTTTTTACATAAGTATGCCGAAATTTGAAGCCATCAATAGGCTCATGCAAATAATATAACAAATATCAATATTTTTTATCTATAAACGACTAAAAATATCCTCATTTTAGAAAGCAGAGATAAAGAATTTCTGCAATCTATAAGGATTATCTTTTTATCAGCATTAGCGAAAAAGACAAGATCAATAGACCGGCATAGAAGACAACTGTATAGTCAAGCCTATTGTAAAGAGAAAGCCATTGATGAACAAGCATGGTACCTGAGAACAAGGCCATGACTATAAGACCCATATATTTTGCATCCAACATTTTTTATCACCTTTTTGTATTGTTTCATAGTTATATTGAATTAACAGTATGATAGAACTGTCAGTGTGAATAATCCTTATATTTATTCAGAGTTGTCAGGACTTCTTGGAGTTCAGATTTTATTTCCTCGACATCCAGATTTTCCCCTTCCATGGCGGACATGAAATCGATTTTATCTTCCTTTTCTATAACTATGTCCTTTTTCAAGGATTCCATGAAATTATCGTTGTCGTCTTCAAAAGAGAATTCATCAGTGGCCGCTGTGAAAGACGAGTCATCATCGGAGAGGTCTTCATCAGGTAAGTTTAATCCGAAATCATCTTCATCGGCCTGGTCATTATCCCCCAGGTTTCCTGCATCAAATCCAAAATCAAAATCATCCATATCAATAGACAGGTCTTCATCCAAACCGGCAGATTCTTCAGAAACTGCTCCGCTGACATCCATATCTTCCGCAGTTTCCATTTCTGAGATTAGATTATCATCAAAATCCAGTTCCTTTTTTTTATCCCCTATAATTTCATCTGCATCGAAACTTACATCTGCTTCCTTGACTACAGATGCTGCAACCCCACTTTCGACCGGGGATTCTGTGTTCTTTTTATCCCTGCCGGGCAAGCTGAAATTAATACCAGACAGTTTATATTTCAAAGTATCAATATAAGCCTTAAAGTCAGGTTTACTGGCTCCTGCATCATTTGATTCCGCAGAAGGCGTGAGGTTCTCTTCCTGTGTAGCTGTCGCTGTGGTCTCACTTGTAGTGGAATCCGAAACACCAGGTAGCATTTCCTTTATTTTTGGAACATATTTTGCAAAGGGGTTTGAGGCTTTGAAGCCGGCAATTTCCAGGATCTTACCCCAACCCTCAAAGGGGTTTGGTTGTTTTCCAGAACCATTGTTTGCGGCACCTGTATAACGGTCATATAAGGTAGCCAGACTCATAATTATTATACCAACGCCGATACCAAACAGAATCGTGGTATCTATTTGTGTTATAGTTGTCAAATCCATTTTATATACCTCCATTCATGCCACCAGTTAAATTACCACCAGCCCCCCCCACTCCTCCATCAAAGAATGAATCGAAGGAGAATACCATGTCCACTGCAGGAGGAACACCAATCATCATAATTCCAGAAAGAATGAAAAATATCGAAGCATAGAATACTAACAGGTACAAGGGACCGCCCTTTACAATATTTACCACCAAAATGTTGGCCAGTGTCAATATTATGACTACCACCACAACATACTGACCCAACAGTTCCACCGGTACTCCCCCGAAGATACCCATATTCATGGTGCCAATACCCCCGGGCACGCCTGAGAGTTCCGAGGAAGTTATGTCATATTGTTCAAACAACTTACCTATCACATTGGTAAATATTGTAAGGATCTGCCCCATGAAAAGCAACAGGGCCACCATAGCCAGATGAAGAGGTATTACAAGATTGGTGAAAGACGAGGCTATACGATCCCTCTTCATTCTCAGGAGCACAAGTTCCAGATTGGATGTACTTACAAGTTCTCCTACTGTCTCCGCGTCACCTCCAAGATTTACAGAATCCACAAAAACACTGGTAAATTTGTGGATCAGATAACTTCCAGATGTTCCGACAAATTGGTTCCAGCTAAGTTCAGCATCCAAACCAGAGGAAAGCTTCCTGTACAGTTCCAGGGTCATCTCTTTCAATTCACCCAGGTTTTTAGGATCTATTTTAACCAGAGCCTGTGGGATTGTAAGTCCCGAACCGCTCATAATTGACCCCAGACTTCGGATAAATGTGGTATAATTCTCATCCCTCTTACTGATCTTTGTAACATCCCGATGGGCCATGATTCCCACAGGGATCATTATCACACCTGCCAGGATCATACCCACACCCTTGATATCAACAAAAAAATCAATCGAATACAGGAATGCAGGACCAAGAGTCAGACATACAACCAAAAGGGTTGCCAGTATCAATGTAAGAGGCATCCATTTATAGATGAATATCTGTTCCTGCGACTTTATAGGAAGGTCATGGTTCATGGCGTCCCGTGGAACACCTTTAAAGAGCAGTCCTACTCCCCCAAATGACATTATGGATACTACAAAGGCAGTACCATACAGGGTTTGCGCAGGGTCCCCTAAATTATAAAGAAGCACAGCAAGCAATACTATGATTGATACAAGAGAGGTGGAAACAAGGAGTGCAGTATAGGCATTGGACCACTCTTTTGTAGTCTCAAGGTTTCGGTCATACTCATCTTTTCTTTTTGTATTGAATAAAATCCATTCTTTTTTAAGAAAATCAGTATCAGGTTCACCTGCTGCAATGGCATTGGAGAACCTGTCAAAAAGCTCTCGCAGTCTCTCGTGTTTTACCTGAGCGGATATTAGTTCGCAGGCTTTGGCATAATCATAGTGCCAGTTCTGCGAAAGGTCTTTTATTTTTTCAAAATAAATATACGGACAGTACTCTTTTTTCTGAGATATACTTTGAAATATCTTGTTCCTGCTGACATTGGCAGTCGATATGGATGCCATGTAGGTCAGAGAAAAAAGCAGGTCATTACTCAAATAAAGTTCTTTTTTGAAGTTTTCAATCTTGCGGGACATCCTGGCAGAAAAGTCTTCTGAAGAATCCTCTTCATCTTTTTTCTTGAATACATTTTTAATCCCGGACAGATCCATGAAACTCCCACCTTCAGAACTGAATTCTCAGCATACCGTGTTTTGCGATCTTGGATGTGGTGTTAAAGAAATCATAGAAATTGGTAATTCCTTCGTTTTGCAGTCGCTCCAGTATTTTAGCCCTTTTTTCGATCTCATCATAGATAACATTCTTTTTCTTGCCCGGTATACCCAGTCTTGTGGCAATTTTTTGCTCTAAAAGATAGGAACTGCCCAGAGCACTGAACACAAAAGAATCGGTCACCGGATCCCAGGAAAAGGCTTCCACAAAAGAGATACCGCCTTTATCAGGGTCATAACCTAGAATTTCATTCACACTGAGTACACGACGAACCATTTTTCCATCCGGACGCTTGACAGCGGATTGGATGAGTACAAAGTTGAGGTTATCAATATACGTTTTCGGGATGTTTATGGGTTCGGCAGTTAGCCTCTGGATTAATTTTTCCACTGTTGCTGCGTGGAACGTCGAGGTTACAGGGTGACCCGTCTGCATAGCCTGGAAGGCAATATTTCCTTCAACACCCCTGATCTCACCCACAAGAATGTAATTCGGTCTCTGTCTCAAAGCGGCTTTCAGGAGGTCAAACATTGTGACATCCGAACCTCCACCTTCCCCAAGACCTCCGCCACGGGTAGTACCCCTGGTCATCTCACGTGTCCAGTTCTTATGAGGTATTTGCAGTTCAGGAGTATCTTCAATGGAGACCAGTTTGGAATCAGGATTAATGAATGCTGTAAGCCCATTCATGGTAGTAGTCTTTCCACTTGCAGTTTCACCGCAGATAAATCCACTCATACCTTCTGACAGGAGTAACCACAGATAAGCCGCAATCCTGTAATCCATGGTACCTTTATCAATTACCTCCAAAATGCTGAAAGGAATTTCATTAAATTTCCTGATAGTAAAATTACTGCCGTTTTTACTAATATCATCCCCGTAGACGATATTTATCCTGGAGCCATCGGGCAGTGTGGCATCCACAATCGGGTCCTTGAAAGTTATAGGTTTGCCTATTCTTTCGGCCATTTTTATAATGAAATAATTAAGCGTGTCATGCTCGGTAAATTCCATGGCACTCCTTAGCCCATCAAACACCTTGTGTTCAATAAATATCGAACCCAATCCATTACACGTAATATCCTCTATATTGCTGTCATTGATGTAAGGATCGAGATACCCAAGCCCGATTTTATCCCTTATAATGGAATATTTCAGGGCCTTGTAGTGTTCACTGGACAGGTAGATATGATTATCTTTGTTTTGACTATTATCAGGGAACAATCTTGCTCCAACTGAATTTTTGATTTTTAAGAGGGAACCTGTTATCAGTTTTTTCTCCCCGATCACACATATTTCATCCATGGCGTTAAGTAAGATCTCTTTTTTTTCCTCAAGGTCCTGGGGATCAAATTCAATACCGGTGAGATGATCCACCATTTTTGCTTCCAGATCTTTTACCATATTGCCAATACCCGTGAGCAGTATAGGTTCAATGGGGATGTAATAGTCCCTTACATCATTTTTGTTGGGATAGATATGGACATAGATCTCATCATTTACCTTATAGATCAAATTGGGATGTTCAATGTCGCCGTGTTTGGACTCGAGTTTGGGAACATACCTGGGAATGCCTATAGTATCAATAGGCAGGATATGCAAATATTCCAATAAATGCAGGTTTTTTTCAACTTCCTTTTTCATCTCAGGAGGAAGTATCTTGTACAAACTGCAATTTCTCAAATCCGAGTGGTCATGCCCATCGTATTTTTTGGGTTTGAAGGGAAACTTGGCTTCAATACCATCTTCAAACACTTCATCTTCAAAATTATTACCAGACATATAAACCCCCGTGAGATACGCTCATGTTTTAGCGCTTGATATTGGAATGATCTTCAGGCCAAAACCAGGCTGTACTTCGAAACTTACGATATTACCGGTACTTTTCTTTGCACCCCTGATCTTTGCTACTTCCATGACACTGACATAGCGGTCGGTGAGCTGTTCTTTTCTCAAGAAAAGATGACAATCACAGGCAGATCTGATACGCACCAGAGTATCTTCCTTGAATGCGTGCTGGTGGAGGGTGATGAAGATAGTAAGCCCTCTGTCACAGAAATTTTTCAGACGGGTGAGGAAACCCAGAATACTGTCCTCATCGGAATATGTGGTAAACATCGTGAGAGAATCGACAATGATCACTTTTTCCCGTATGTTTTTGATGTGGTCTGCCATCATATTGAGTGTCCCTTTCATTTCCTCGGAGCTCCATTCAACCCCGTCAAGATGCACAGGAAAAATTCTCAGGTAACCCCAGCTGTAAAAATCCGATACATCCAGACTTAAACTCTCCATCTGCATGAGCATACTTTTGATGGTGTTCTCAGTTGAATAATAGGCCATCCTGTGCAATTGATTCAGACCACCAAATACCAATTGCTGGCACAGGACACTTTTTCCAGTATCGTTCTCTCCTTCAATAAGTACAAGAGAACCCAGAGGAATGCCTTCTCCGAGTTTTTTGTCGATCTCATCGTTACCGCTTGAAAGGATTTGTGATTTATCTTCTTCCTCTTCCATATCAACCACCAATAGTATATTCTTCAGAACTTGTGACACCGTTGGGTGTGGCTACTTTCAATACGATTTTATCCCCTGTTTCATATGTTGCAAGTATTTCAATATCCATATCTTCCCGGGGATCCAGTATATCAGGATTTAGCTGGCCTTCATTTATCAAATAGATCCATTGCGAATAATCCATATATTGAGCAGTACCGTTTTTAACCACGATCACATCCCACATATCAAAATCATACAGTTTGGTCTCCCCGGTATTTGCAACAGTGAAGTGGAGATGTTCATTGCCGCTGGAGTTATACCAGACATACTGAATAGTGATATCGGTCTGCAATTTCTCCATGGTGGTCGTATGCATTGAAGTATAACCATCATAAGCCGAATCCACAAACTCATTTGCCCCCATTGCGAAGGTGTTCGCTACGACCAGCATGGTGGTGAGTACAAAGAATGCTACAATTACCGTGTCCAGACCCATGATATCACCGGGAAAATATATCCGATTCAGATACTCCGTTATACAGTACGAATTTTAATTCATAGGTAGCACTTGGCAGACTGTCCAGTTCTATGGTTGCTTTTATTGTCTCACCGGTGTTCCAGGTGTCCCCATTACCGTTTTCCATAGTATAGTTCCAGCTGGGGTTGGGGGCACTTCCATAATCCGGGTGCCAGTAATTGGAAGATGATGTAATGAAAATATCACTGAATTTAATATAGGAGAGGGGAATGTGACTGGACCCTACGTTTTTCACCCACATGGACACATTGTTATCCTGGGTTGTGATGAATATTATATCCACATCCGTTTTTACTTCGTTTTCCATGTCATGTGCAACCGATGTATAGGAACGTGACATTCCATTGACCGATGGCAGGACAGCATTAATTAGTGCTACAACTGCCACAACACTTGCTATTATGAGCATCGATGTGGTTATCACTTCCTTTGACATGGATTATTCACCGTATCGCTATCATTCAGTACATAATCCAGGACCTTGGAGTCAAGGCTTGGGTCTTCGGGATTGAGGATATGATAGAGTTTATACAGGTCCATTACTGCATCATCAAGATCATTATTTTCATAAAGGATGTTTATAATTTTAAGTACAATCTCTTTGATATCATCGGGGATATAACCCAGCAGAGAGAATATTTCTACCAGTTCCTGGATTGTGTCATAATCATATTTTTCAACCATTTCCTTTCCCCAGGTAATGGTCTTGTAGAAGGAAAGAGGGTCAACAAGTTTAAAATCAGGAATGTTGCCTGCTTTTTGAGTATAGGTATTGTTTTGAGGAGGAATATTATTTTCAAAAGTTTCAGGTTGTGTGTTTTGTGTGACCGGTTCGGGATCAGGTTCGGGTTCAGGTTCGACCCTTTCAGGTAGATCTTCTTCGGGTTGTGCAGGGGCCGGAGCGATGTCCTGTGCAGTCAAATTGGCAATGGCCTGGATGTTCTGGAACGGATTTTCAAGTACACTCATGGTCTCCCGAATATCCATTAGAAGTGTCTTAACAGACCCCTTTATCTCATTAACCTCGGTCTCCAGATTGTCAATCCTGGATTCGGGAGTATCCGATTCGGCACTTGCAACCAGGTCATCGATCATTGACTGGTCAAAACCTTCTGAGTCACCCATTTTTTCACCTAGAAATCATATTATGTTACAGAGAAGTGTTGAATTACGTTCATTAACAAATAGTTTGTTCTTTTTGCCTCACCAAAAAAGGAAAGGAGGGACACTCGATTAGTAGAGTGTCATGTAGTTACTAATTGAAGGTGGCGCTTGTCTTTCAACAGTATAAGATGCACCTTCTGGTGGTTTGATCTCAATTTGGAAATTTTCATTAGGTCCGATATTATAGGAACTCAAACCTACTGAAATTTCAGCTTTCTCAAATTTCTCCAATTGCTCATTTTCTGCAGTTTCATTGTTGTGCTCGGCCACAATAGTGAAGCCACCGTTATCTAAAGTTAATTCATCCGGTGCTGTATCTGGAGCTGATAATACAATAAGAGTTTTATTCAGGTCAACCGCACTGCCTCCTGCTGTAAGTTGTAAGAAAAATGTTGAACTTTTAAGTGTGTCGTTATTCGTATGGCCAGCAGCGATTATATCACCAGTTAATTCTACACTACTACTTGCTTGCTGTACTCCAGTATGTACTACTTCCTGGCTTTTTTGGGTTGTATAGAAACCCGCCCCGAGCATGACATAACTGAAAACAGCTGCCACGACTACAAAAGCAATCAAAACAATTGCTGCTTCAAGTCCAGTAAACGCTTTATCATTATTATTAAATTTATTCCACATAAACAATCACCTTAATATACTGAGTAATAACTGTCTTTGGTCAATGAAGGTGGCATTCTTCTTTCCATAGCAAGGACAGCTCCTTCAGGTGGTTTGACCTCTATTTTGATTTGTTCATTTACAGAAGGTAATGAATTCCATGAAGAACCACCATTGCTCAAATTGACAGTGATTTTGTATTTCTCACCCTGTTCTACAAGATTATAGGCATCTCCGGATTTTATAACTCTTTCATATGCCCAAAAATCAGATGTAGAATTGTTATTTGTCAAAGAATGAGTCACAAAGTCATCTGAATCCGTGTATGTAATCAATGTTTTGTTAAGGTCGACTGATGAACCACCTGCTGTATTGGCCAAATAGAAATAAACTTCACTTGCATTATCTCCATCCGAATCTGATGCTACAATGGTTTCACCAGATGAAATAAGACTACTACTTGCCTGCTGGACACCTGTGTGTACGACTTCCTGGCTCTTCTGGGTTGTATAGAAACCCGCCCCGAGCATGACATAACTGAAAACAGCTGCCACGACTACAAAGGCAATCAGGACAATGGCTGCTTCAAGTCCTGTAAACGCTTTATCATTCTTACTAAATTGTTTATACATCTTCGATCACCCCTAAAATTAGGTGTAAATTATAGTAAGTAAATAATATATTATAAGTGTTTTCCATAACAATTGTTATCATAATGATGAGGGTGTATGGCCTCTGTGAATTGAAATATAATATGAAAATAAATAAAAAATTATAATTTGCTTGCAATATGGGATACGATAGAATCTGTGAGCTCCAATGTGGAAGCCTTTCCGCCCAGATCTGGAGTCATTATCCCGTCAAGTACAGATTTTTCCACCGTTTCCCTGACAATGCGGGCCTGTTCAGGTCTATCCAGCCAGTCCAGCAGCATGGCCACTGAAAGTACAGCTGCAATCGGATTGGCCACACCTCTGCCTGCAATATCGGGAGCACTGCCGTGTACCGGTTCAAAAAAGGCCTGTTTTTCTCCAATATTGGCACTTGGCAGCAGACCCAGACTTCCCACAAGCGCCCCGCCGAGATCACTGAGGATATCCCCGTACAGATTGGGAGCCACCACCACATCATATTTTTCGGGGGAGCGCACCATATCATAGGCCATGGCGTCTACGAGCATGGCGTCGTGAATTACGTTGTGGGTGTGGGCAACGTCCCTGCAGGTATTGAGGAACAGGGAATCCGCCTTGATCACATTGGATTTATGGACAATGGTCAGATGATTGGCTCGTCTGGCTGCATACTCACAGGCCACCTGTGCAATGCGTTCAGAAGCTCGGCGGGTTATTATACGCTTGCTCCAGGCTTCATTCTCGCCCACTTCCTCGATGGATGAATACAATCCTTCGGTGTTTTCCCGCACCACCAGGATATCAAAATCAGTGTTGCCTGTGGCACCTTTAATTCCCTTTATGGGTTTTAAGGGCCTTATATTGGCATAGAGGTCCAGTTCCTGGCGGATGGTCAGCAGCACACTCTTATAATTGGGATCTGCCGGAGTTGTAACCGCCCCGAACAGAATACAGTCACAGTTTTTCAGGATTTCAAGATCTGCATCCGTGATCGCCTGACCGGTCTTTTCCCATTTGCCAAGCCCCAGTTCCAGAGGGATTTTTTCTATAGGCAGATCGAAGCAATCCAGCACCTGCAAGGCCGCAGGAATTACCTCCCTGCCTACACCATCCCCTTCAATTACAGCCAGTTTCATGCGTAATCCTTCCTTATCCTGTCCACAAGTTCCCTGATCATGTTTGCCACATCAAATTCGGAAGCACCCCAGTGCACGGTTGCCCCGGGATAACCATTGATTGTAACCTGCCCGGCATTCTCAGCCCTGCAACAGCGGGCGATGAAGGGCCCTGTGGGTCTGACAATATCACTGGTGAAGGGGCAGAGACTGATAAACTCATATTCCAGCCCCGGGAAGCGGGATTCGAAAAGAGAGCGGGAAATTTCGCAACCCACAAGTAAAGAGCCGGGTTTTTCGATCACATCATTATCCAGACATTTGCCTTCAAGGCCAGAGGAAGAACAGGGGAAGACCGTATCCGGACCACTGAAGCGGGTCAGATCGATCGTGTTTTCTTTGAACGTGATTGTGAGGTCGCCGAATATGCCCGAAGTTTCCAGCCGGCGCACGACATCGGTCAGCCAGGAAGGGTGAGGAGGAGCGATATCCAGGATTTCAAGTTCCAGAATTGCAGAGGGTGCAGGTTCATGGACAAAGGTCACATGATTGTCGATTCCCGTAAAGATGACCGTGGTTATACCGTTTTTACACAATTCTGCAGCCTTTTGAATCAGGAGGGAGCGATCCTTGATATTGAGTTTCTCCGGGAAACTTACAATATTTTCCGGTTTTGTGATCAGGTCCACAGATTCGGCTTTCCGCAACAGGCCTTCACCGCTGTGTTCCACCTGATAGAGCCATTTGTTCCCATTACATTTCTCCACAAGCATGTAGTGGGTCAGAAAATAGATGGGCTCTTTTGAATCCTCATCCGGATGGATATGGGTTACACCCACATGCTTGTATTCTTGAGGGAATATCATGGATTTAGCCCTGCTGCTGTTTTCTGCGATGCTCGACAAGCCCGCCGTCACTCAGTATTTCCAGCAGGAAATCGGGAATCTGCTGGCCCCTGTAAATTCTGTCTGCCACTTTCACAGTGCCTTCAGAGAGATTAATTTCCAATTCATCGCCTTCCCCACATTCCACATCTGCCTCGATCAATGGCAGACCTACATTGATGGAATTACGGAAAAAGATACGTCCGAAGGATTTAGCAACCACACAGCCCACACCTGCATGTTTGAGCGCCAGGGGAGCCTGTTCTCTGGAAGAGCCACAGCCAAAATTGTTGCCGCCGACAATAATGTCACCGGGAGATACTTTGTTTGAAAATTCGGGGTCGATGCCTTCCATGGCATGATCGGCAAAGACCTGCATATCGGTGGTGCGCAGGTATTTACCCGGGATGATTACATCGGTGTCCACATCGTCACCGAAGATCCATGCTTTACCTTTAATCACTTTGTCCAATCCTCTCACCTGCTTAGGGATACCTCTTATCTCTTATTTGTAGATAGCGAATTATGCATGATTGTAGTTGTATGCAATGTGCGCCTTATTTCTTCTGATAGCCAAACAATTTGTCATAGGCGGCATGATCAACAATGTCTACTATCATCACAAGAATAGAATTACTGCTGTCTGGATCTTTTTTTAGTGTATATAGTAATCTCCAAAAATGAGGTAATTCCAGCCGGAATAGATTCGTTATGCCATAATTTTTGAGATATGTATCAGGAATCAGTTTTTTACTTATGGGTTGCCCATAATGTACATCCCTTTTGAGAATATCGGTTTTGTTTCGGATTGCTTCCACAATGGCCATTTCAACTTTAGATTCGGATGCCTTCTCTTGCAACCAATGATAACTATCAGCCGCGTTGTCGATCAGGACTATCCGAACCTCTTTCATAGCTCAATGCCTCGAGATATCGCTTTGTTGAGCCCGGGGTGATCATTGTGTATCCAGGTAATACCTTTGATGGTCACTGCAATCTTATCACTTTCTTCCAGATATTCCAGAATGGTCGTGAGTGTATTATGATTGACCTGTTTGGGCAATTTCCTTTTCAATTCGGCAACAGATATTATGCTTTCATCCATATTCCGGAGGGTTTCTTCTACCATTTTGATGGTATTCAAAGTCGGTGAACGGCTTTGTTTATTTAACGGTGCTGTCGTGTTCATAAGTAATCTTCCCCTTCTTATTATCCAATACCCAATTGATATCAATTGATAATTAATAAATACGCAACCATAACTATATAGCACTTTTGCTGCTTTAATCCAACGTTGACAGTCAAAATTAATAAAAGAATTCCTGGCTTTGTTGTATTAGATCAAAAATACAACAAAAGTAAAGACCATATAAGATTATTCCGAGTCATGGAAAATCTGCATATTTGAGGAGGTAGTTGAGTATTTGCTTCAGTCGCTTTTTTCCATCACAAAAACAATCAGCTTGTCACCATTAATACTCAAAATTACCCTGTATTCCCCTATTCTTAGTGAGTATAAAGGAGATTTCGGGGAACCTTTGAGTTTTTTTACATAAACTTTGGGATTTACCTATATTTCCTTAATGGCAGCAACTACCCTTTTTGCCATATTAACAGGTAATTTCTGTAAATCTTTTCTTGCACCCGGCGAATACAGGATAGTATACATTAGCGAAGCTCCAGTTCAGCTTCTATTTCTTCCTGTGTGTAATATTTTCCTTCCTTGAGATCGTGAAGAGCTTCTTCAACTCTTTTAAGAGTATCTTCACTCAAAGGCTCCTCATCATAAGCCATCCCAACAAGTCTGGAAAGAACCTCATTATATGACTCCCTGGGAAACAGTTTCAGGTTATCAAGATTGTTTTTTACTTCAGAATCCACTTTAATTGTAGTTGTTGTCATATACTTGAGTATACTATATAAATTAAACGTGATGAGAAATCGGACTAAATGAGCCAGTATCAATAAATTTCCTTGACCCTTCCGACACTGCCATCTTCCAGTTGTACTTTTATGCCGTGGGGATGGGATGAAGATTTGGTGAGAATTCTTTTGACAATACCTCTGGTTATTTTACCACTCTTCTGATCCTGCTTTAGAACGATTCCTACGTTTAACCCTGGCTTGATATTCTTTCTGTTAGTGCCTGCATTCATGGTCTGAAGGTGAGCCTGTAGGCATATAAGGGTGTTTATTGATGGAAAAAAGTGGCAATTAGAGTAGGTTATTCTATTTTGTGGAGAATCTGCATTATTTGAGGCTCTATTTGAGGGATTTCTTCAGTAGCTGTTTTCCAGAGAATATCCATATCAATTCCAAAATAGGCATGTATCATTTTATCACGCATTCCTGCTATATTTCTTCATGGAATAGAAGGATATTCGGTTTTAATTGATTCTGGAATGTTTTTTGTTGCCTCACCTATGACCTCAATTGCTCTGATTACAGCAAACTGGGTCTTTTCATCTTCAATGAACTGCCAATAGGTCAAATCAC
>NZ_MAFX01000013.1:0-36740 GCF_001683555.1 Methanohalophilus sp. DAL1
GTGCTATCATCCCTTTTGTCACCGACATTCCCGATCTCCAGCACCTGTTCAGCCTTGCTTCCATAACGGTAAGCAGCAATTCCCTTACACTTCAACCGGTAGGCCAGCATGTAGATCTCCCGGAAAGCCTCCTCCGTAGCCTCATGAGGCAGGTTCACGGTCTTGGCAACAGCATTATCCACATGCTTCTGGAAAGCCGCCTGCATCCTCACATGCCATTGAGGTTGGATCTCCAGGGCGGTGGCAAAGACCCGTCTGGTATTTTCCGGTATATTCGGACTGTTCTGCAGGGATCCGGTTTCGGCAACTTCCTCCATCAGCTGTGTGCTGTAGAACCCATGTTTCCTTGCCATCTCCTCAAAAACAGGATCGATCTCTGTCAGCCGGGTTCCCATCACATTGCGCCTGTAGGTGAGGGCAAACATCGGTTCAATTCCTGAAGTGGTATTTGCAATTATGCTCAGGCTGCCTGTGGGGGCCACGGTATTCACCGTTGCATTGCGCATTGCAGGATAATCCCTTGCAAGAGTACTCCTGGGCAAATTCGGGAAACTGCCCCGCTGCTCACCGAGTTCCACAGATTTTTGCACGGCTTCTTGCCGGATGAACTTCATCACTTCTTCCGCTGTTGTGATTCCTTCCTCGCAATCATAGGGAATGCCCAGGCGTGCCAGCATGGCGGCAAATCCCATAACACCCAGGCCGATCTTGCGGTTTTGTTTTGTCCTCTGCTCGATTTGCGGGAGAGGATATTTGTTGGCATCGATCACATTATCCAGGAAATGTACTCCTGTATGGACAGTTTTCTGCAATTTCTGCCAGTCGATTGCCCCTTCCTTAACCATCCGCGCCAGGTTGATCGAGCCGAGGTTGCAGGATTCATAGGGCAAAAGAGGAACCTCTCCGCAGGGATTTGTACTCTCGATTGTGCCGATTGCACTCAGGGGATGTTTGCGGTTGATCTCATCCAGGAAAAGCAGGCCGGGATCTCCGGTCTGGCAGGCACACGTCATTATCCGGTCAAACACATCCCGTGCCTTTAATCTCTTCTCAACTTTACCGGTTCGGGGATTTACAAGGGCATAATCCCTGTCCTGGCTGACAGCCTCCATAAATTCATCCGTCACACCCACCGAGAGATTGAAATTGCGCAGCATATCCTCCTTTTCCTTGGCCCCGATGAACTTGCAAATATCCGGATGGTCAACTCTCAGTACTCCCATATTGGCTCCCCTGCGCCTGCCGCCCTGCTTGATCACATCCGTTGCCTTATCAAAGATCGTCATAAAGGAAAGGGGTCCGGAAGCCACGCCTTCTGTGGAGCGCACAGGATCTCCCTCCGGTCGCAGGTCTGAAAAGGAGAATCCTGTGCCACCGCCGGATTGGTGAATGAGGCTCATGTCCTGCAGGGATTTGAAGATACTTTTCAGGGAATCTTCCACAGGCAGCACAAAACACGCACTCAATTGCCCCAGTTCGGTGCCTGCGTTCATGAGGGTGGGGGAATTGGGAAGAAACTCCAGATCTGCCATTACCTGATAAAAATTATCTTCAGTTTTTTCCACACTGTATCCGTAGCTGCTGTCGACTCCGGCAATAGCCTTTGCAACTCTGCTGAACAACTCGTCGGGCTTTTCTGCGACTTTCCCCTTTGCATTCCTTAAAAGGTAGCGCTTTTCCAGCAACGTTTTTCCATTGGCGGACAATTTGGATTCGATTGCTTTATCCTCTTTATCCATACAAACCCCCATTTTAAGATTGGGTTAAGATGCTTTATAATTACCTCGCCGTTTCAGAAGCAATCCTGGCATTCATCAGTTTCCCTTCTCTGTATCAGGGAATAGGTGATCATTATTGCCAGGAGCAACGCAAAGAATGTTTTCACTTCTGCAGGCAGCAGGTCACTTGCACTTCCCGCAATGGTCGTTGCCTCAATTCCCATTCTAATGTATATGAGGTCGAGCAACATCCCAAATACCAGCGCAAAGAGGGCTATCATTGCAAGATAAATGGTAACAGCCTTTTTGCCCATAAACTTCGTAACCATTGTAATGGTTGCAGCATTGGTGGCCGGTCCTGCAAGCAGGAACACAAATGCGGTACCCGGGCTCATCCCTTTGGCGATAAGGGCGGCTGCCAGAGGCGTGGAAGCGGTGGCGCAGATGTAGAGGGGAATCCCTACAAAAAGCATCAGGATCATCGAACCTATCCCGCCTCCAAGGTAGCCTCCCACAATTTCCGCCGGGACAATATAGGAAATCACTCCTGCTATCAGCAGCCCCACAACAAGCCACTTTGCAATATCTCCCAGCAGTTCCACGTAAGCATATTTTATGGCATCAATGGCTCGCTCTTTCAGGCCTGCTTGGCCGCAATCATCTCCATCGCAATCACAACCCGGATTTGTTGCCTCTTCCTTCTTTGAAAGCATAGTGGGGTTTGAGAGTGTATTTGTCACGTCCTTTTCCATAATATTGCTTGTAATTCCTGCTCCCACCGCGGTTATGAAGGTAGCAACAGGTCTGAATACTGTCATAACGGGATCAAGCAGGGCATAGGTGATTGCGATTGAGTCAGCTCCTGTCTGGGGTGTCGATATCAAAAAAGACAGGGTGGCACCATTGTTTGCTCCTCTTTTTTTCAGGGACATTGCCGCTGGTATCACACCACAGGAACACAGGGGCAGGGGAATACCGGCAATCGAGGCCTTAAGCACAGATTTAAATTTCCCGGCCCCATTGCCGAGATGTCCAATGACCTTCTCATTGGAAACCACAAGTTCCAGCAGCCCCGCAACCCCGAAACCGAGGAAAAGGTAGGGTGCAGCCTCTTCGAAAAGGTACCAGGTCTCCTGTATAATTCCGACCAGAATTTCCATGAAGCTTTGTGCAATGCTCATCGGTATTCCTCAATAATATGCTGTCTGCATGTTTCGATCAGCAGCCTGACATGTTCATCTGCAATGTAGTAGACCGCAAACCGCCCCTCCTTCCTGACCCTCACAAGGTCTAGCTGGCGTAGTATCCGCAGATTGTGGGATATTGCAGACTGTGAGGCTCCAAGTGCTTCACTGAGTTCACATACGCACATATCCTTTTTTTTGAGTAAGAACAGGATATTCAGGCGTGCTGATGATTGCAGTGCCTGAAATATGGCAGACATGCGCGTAATTGTTTCAGGAGGGGGAATTGTGAGTTTTTCAATCTGGTTTTTATCCATGCGTTTGCAGGCTGAATTATCCATGAACACATGATCAATCCTTCATATATATGAATCTGTTTCTCTGTGGAATGGAAAAATTAACCGTAAAGTTCCTTCTCCAGTAATTATCTGAATGATTTGAGCGGAAAGTAGTATAATTGTTATATAGGGGAGTGGATAATACAATTATTGGATATATGTTGTCTAACGACAAATGGAAGGTACTAAAGTCAGCTACCCCCTCCCTAATTAACGTGTCTTCGATACGTTAATTTGAGGAAGTGGCTTGTGGTAATTCGCAAGTTATTGGTTGACCAGATCACTGAGAAAACGGGTGATAGAAAAAACTCAGTAAACGATACCAGAGAATACAACAATAGTTACCTTGAGATGTCGCCTTAGTCACAAGCTCTAAGGATGTCGGCTAAACAGATCCAAGGGGATGGATCGGTGCTTACATCAAACAAACCTCTGGATATCCGATCGAAAGGAAGACGAAAGTTGAGGATAAGACCCAGTATTCTTAACTCACGCATAACCCCTACCAAGGGAGTAATTACAATGTATGTATTTGTATTGAACCGAAACAAACAACCATTAATGCCCACGAATCCAGCAAAAGCAAGGATATTGCTGAAATCAGGTAAGGCTAAAGTAGTACGGAGAAATCCATTTACCATTAAACTACTTTACAGTACATCTGATTATACGCAACCATGTCTTGCAGGAATGGATACGGGTTCAAATCGGATTGGTTGTGCGGTTATGACAAATAACAAAGTGGTATACCAATCTGAAATAACGGTTCGTAACGATGTATCCAAAAAGATGCAACAACGTGCCATGTACAGACGTACTCGAAGAGCACGTAAGACAAGATACAGACCTGCACGATTCAATAACCGCAGGAATTCAAGAAAATTTAACAGACTTCCACCTTCAATACGTAGCAAGATTGAATCACATTTAAGAGAACATAGATTCATTGAATCTATATTACCCGTATCAAAATGGATTGTGGAAACGGCATCGTTTGATATCCATAAAATAATCAATCCCAACGTAACTGGTACTGAATACCAGAACGGAAATCTGAAAGGATTCTATAACGTGAAATCTTATGTTCTGAATCGGGATAACTATACATGTCAACATTGTAAAGGCAAGAATAAAGATAACCAGTTACAATGTCATCACATCAAGTTTAGAAGTAACGGTGGATCAGATACACCTGAAAACCTCATTACGTTATGCAAGACATGTCACGAAGATCTTCATGATGGTAAGTTCAGCATAACCAAACAACAGAAAGTTACGAAACATGCTACCGAAGTTGGTATAGTGAAATCCCAGTTAATCAAAAGTAATTGGAATTTCAAAAAAACTTTTGGTTACGAAACGAAGTATAAACGAGAACAGGTACTCAATCTTCCAAAAACACATTATAACGATGCAGTCGCTATATGTTGTAATGATAAGACACAGAGTATACATAAAGACAATATTGTATACTTCAAAAAACATGTAAGTAAAGGCGATTACCAACAACGTAAAGGTAAACGTTCCGAAAAGACAATACCTACGGGTAAACTTCATGGAATTCGGAAGTTTGATCTGATTGAAACAATCAAAGGTATCGGATTCGTGAAAGGAAAACGAACATCTGGATACTTTTCAATAATGGATATTTTCGGAAATATCATACACAGTAGCGTAAATGTTAAAAAAGAATGTAAGAGGGTGTCAGCACGTACAACAACAATAACACAAAAAGTAACGATATAACAAAATCGCATTCAATCCCCTCCCTGCAGCCTTCGGATGCTGAGGAAGAGGTCTCCTGCGACAATCAGATGAAGGTAGTAGCATTCAATGGGAGTCCCAGGGAAGACGGGAACACCGCAAAGCTCGTCAAAAAAGTATTTTCAGAACTCGAAAGGCAGGGAATTGAGACCGAAATGATTCAGCTGGGAGGCATCCCTGTCATGGGATGTACTGCCTGCATGAAGTGTTTTGAGAACAAGGACCGCCGATGTGTCATATCCAGTGACCTGATCAATGAATGTATAGAAAAGATGATTGAGGCCGACGGGATAATTATTGCAAGCCCTACATACTTTGCCGATCTGACTACGGAAACAAAAGCCCTGATTGACAGGGCGGGTTTTGTAGGCAAAGCAAACGATGAACTTTTCAAACATAAGGTCGCAGCAGCGGTTGTGGCTGTCAGGAGAGCAGGTGCCCTTCACGCATTTGATTCCATCAACCACTTTTTCTTGCTCTCCCAGATGGTCGTACCGGGTTCAAGCTACTGGAATATAGGAATGGGGCTTGCCCCGGGGGATGTAGAGTCTGATACAGAAGGAATGCAGACAATGCAAAACCTTGGCCAGAATATGGCCTGGCTTATGAAAAAGATCAATGGCTGAGTGGCCACATGTTTCCTTTTTGTGGATACGTATTTCCCGTGTATGAAAATGCGTGTCCATAAACTCTCTTATTCTCCCGTCTCATCAAGTATATTTGGACAATTCATTCCGGGCGTGAGCCAAGTTCCAGTTGTGTTGTCATTTTTTCCCCATCTCTGTAATACTCAAGTTCAATCTCATCACCCGGCTGTTTCTCACTTATATATGCTATGATCTGGTCACTGTTGTAGACTTCAACCCCGTCTACTCCTACAATGATATCCCCGTTGATGAAGATTATTTCGTCATTGATCTTTACTTCTTCTGCACTTTTCAGCCCCGCCTCCTCGGCAGGTCCGCCTTCCACTACAACCACGACCATTACTCCTCTGGCCGCCTCCTCATTAAGGTCCATGAAATCTGCTGCCCGGGGACTTACAGGTAGCATCTGTATACCAATCCAGGAATGATCATATTCTCCTTTTTCTATTATGGCATCGGCAACCATCCGGGCTTTATTGGAAGGTATAGCAAAACCCAGATTATCTCCGCTACGGGCACGGTTGACTCCGATCACTTTCCCTGAGAGATCAATAAGCG
Source organism: Methanohalophilus sp. DAL1 (assembly GCF_001683555.1). Lineage (NCBI taxonomy): Archaea > Methanobacteriati > Methanobacteriota > Methanomicrobia > Methanosarcinales > Methanosarcinaceae > Methanohalophilus > Methanohalophilus sp. DAL1. The sequence goes on from NZ_MAFX01000013.1 coordinate 6,210, forward strand.
GCCCTCCTGAATTGCCTGGATTTAACGGTGCATCGGTCTGTATAACATTTGGGATGGAAAATCCGTTTGTTGTGGACATTGTCCTGCCCGTGGCACTGACAATTCCATGTGTTACACTTCCCTCAAGTCCGAAAGGCGTACCTATTGCCATCACCATCTGAGCAGGATTTATCCTGGATGAGTTGGCCATTGGCAGAGGATAGGGCTGGCAGGTTTCATCACAGGGGACTTCATCGACTTTTAATACCGCAATATCAGAATATACATCAGTGCCCGTGATTTCAGCATCCATTACCACTCCGTTGCTGAAATATACTTCTACGGAATCAGCACTTTCCACGACATGCTGGTTCGTTACGATATACCCTTCTGCATCATAAAGAAATCCCGATCCGCCACTTATGAATTGGTTTCCGTTAATTTCTCCTTCTGCCCTTACGGAGACAACCGAATCAAAGACCAGATTATAGAGATTCTCATATATTTCACCGGAACTGCCGTTGATTATTATGTTTGAAACATTGCTCTCAGGAATATCCGTAGCCGGTGTTTCCTCTCCGTAAAGTATTGTTGTTAAACTAATCCCGAGTACAAATCCGATAAGGAGAAACAATATTGCCATCAGGGGTAGTACGTTTCCTTTTTCTTCCCTGTGCAGAGAAACTGGAACTATCATCATGGTATCCATTGTCGGTAACATTTATTGCGTTTTCGTCTCTTAATAATCATTCTATGAAGTTCATGCACAATATTACTTATACTTGTGTACTATATTTGATTGGATTTGAGTTGGCATGCATACGGAAAACAAATTCTATAAAATATGTATCTTCCTTTTTCTTTTGACTCTGCTACTATGGTTGTCTATTTTCCCTCTGAAATCCTCATTTGATACCGGAGATGTAGCTGTTGAAGGATTGTACCTGTTTTGTGCTTTACTTTCTCTTTTGATTATCTATAAATTGGATGACGCAAGGTTGGTTGCAGGCTGGTTTCTGTTTGTTTATGGTCTGTTTGTTGATTTTTTGGATGAGTTTACCCATGAACCGGATTTTCTCAGCGTTTATTTTGAAGCATTTCTCACCGCATCCGGACTTCTCATTATTGCCTCTGGTTTTTATTATCATTTGAGGGAATGGGAACAAACAAACGAACAATTGAGATATGAAATATCCTTCAAGGAAACCCTGCTGGATGTCATGCGTCATGATCTTTTGAATCTGGCAAATGTTGTAAAGGGTTATTCTGATCTCTTATCAAAGACCAACCCTGATCCCGATACAACCAGATATTTAGACAAGATCCGCAAAGGGAACGATGCCCAAATAAAGATGATCAAAGATATATCAGAACTTGCACGTTTGGAATCCGTTACAGCAATCACATTTCAGGAGATGGATTTATCATTAATCCTGAAAGAGGCCCTGAATGAATCGGCATTCCTGTATCATGAAAGAAATATACAGATCATCAATGAACTTGAGGGAGCCTATCCGGTCCATGCGAACAATATTCTGAAACAGGCATTTGTCAATATATTATCAAACGCTGCCAAATATTCTCCGGAGGGCAGTTCTGTCAGGATATATGCAGAAGATGTGGATGCATACTGGAGGATAAATATAGCAGATAGCGGCCCGGGTATTGCTGATGAAGATAAAGTTCATATCTTCAAACGCTTCAGCAGGGCTCATAAAGGCAGCACCAGTGGCAGTGGCATAGGCCTTGCAATTGTGTGGCACATCATCCTGTTGCATAAGGGTTCGGTGAACGTGCATGATAATCCTGCAGGTGGCTCAATATTCAGTCTGGAAATTCCTAAAGTCAATTCAGAATTTTGAGTGAATGACTGAAGCGAGTTGTTCGAGTTCCTCCCTGTCAGGATTGGAATCCACAATGGTATGCATTGATCCTCCGCCGTCATTTTCATAACGAGGAATTATATGCACATGGACATGGGGTACAGTTTGCCCGGCAACCAGGCCATTGTTAATCCCGATATTAACCCCCGGCGCCTCAGTAACTGCAATGACTTTTTTAGCGATCCTGTTGACAGAAGCGAATAATTCGGCTGTCTTTTCCTCACTCATTTCCAGGAAACTGGTTATGTGTTCCTTTGGCAGGACGACTGTATGTCCTCTGGATGTGGGATAGATGTCGAGGAACGCATAGGCATGCTCATCTTCATACACTTTGTGGGAGGGAACTTCTCCGGCTATTATTTTGCAAAATAGACAATCCATGTTTTTCACCTACTTCTACTGGTTGCTTTTATTTTATAACAATTCTGGACTCTCTATTTTAGGCAATACGAAACTTTTAAATCATATAGAAAATATGCAGGACTATAAGTTAGGATACCCCAACATTAGGATGTTGTGAAATGAGCAATAAAACATTGGATTTATTGGATGCGGGTCAAAATGCCCGTGTAATCCAGGTAAAAGGCAAAGGTCCTTCCAGGCGGCGCCTGCTTGAAATGGGAATGGTGCCGGGTGTTGGCCTTAGTGTGACCAAGAAGGCCCCGATGGGTGACCCGGTGGATTTCAAGTTGAAAGGCTACAACCTTTCCCTGCGCAAACAGGAGGCACAGATGATTGTCGTAGAGGTTACTGGAGGAGTAAAATGACATCAAGGATCCCTCTTGCAATGTATCCAACCGGGCAGACATGCCGGATTTGCGATGTGTGGGCCGGAAAAGGGCTAAAAAGAAGACTCATGGAGATGGGTTTGACCCCTGAATCCATTATTCAGCCCCTGGGATGTAACAGGGGGTCTTTTCTGGTATCGGTAAACGGTACACGTTATGCCCTGGGCAGGGGAATGGCCAATAAAATAATAGTTGAGCCAGTTTACGGGGAGGTGCCACAGTTTGGCTGAAAAGATAAAAGTTGCAGTGGCAGGCAATCCCAATGTGGGTAAAACCACAATCTTCAATGCTCTTACCGGAGCACGTCAGAAGGTAGGTAACTGGCCCGGTGTGACTGTAGAAAAGAAGGAGGGCACAAAGAAACACAAAGACCATATCCTGGAAATTGTAGATCTGCCGGGTACTTACAGTTTAACGGCCTATTCGGCCGATGAAGTGGTTGCCAGGGATTACATCCTTGAAGAGAAACCCGATGTTGTTGTACAGGTCCTGGACTCCACAAATCTTGAAAGAAACCTGTACCTGACATCCCAGCTGCTTGAAATGGGTACCAATTTGGTTCTTGCCTTGAACATGTCAGATCGTGCCGAAACACGGGGGGACGATATTGATATCCGCAGACTTGAAAGCCTGTTAGGTGTTTCTGCAATTAAAACCGCGGCAAACGAAGGAAGAGGTATCAATGCGCTTCTGGATTCTATTGTGAACAAAACAGAAAGTAACCCTCCCCTTCCTCATGAAATCGGCTATGGTGGCAGAGTGGAAGAAAATATCTGTGCACTGGAGGAAATTCTGGGCAGTGATCGGGAATTATCAAAAAATTATCCCTCTCGCTGGATGGCTGTGAAATTGCTTGAAGGGGATGAGAATGCCCTTTCCAAATTATCTTCAAGCAGCATTGAAGGAAAAGTGCAGAATTTCCTTTCGGATCTTGACCATGAAGAATACGAAGTTGAAATGGCAGATAAAAGGTATGAGTTTATAGGTACCCTGCTGCCCCAGGTCTGCACAACCTGTGCTGAAGATGTATCTCCCTCGGATATGGTGGACAAAGTCATCACCAACAAGTATCTGGGTATTCCTATCTTCCTCACCCTGATGTGGGGTATGTTCGAACTGACCTTTGCTTTTGCCACTCCTTTTATGGAACTGATCGACATGTTCTTCGGGTGGCTGGCGGCAGCGGTTACCTCAAACATTGAAACTGTTTGGCTTGCTTCCCTTCTGGGTGATGGTATTGTTGCCGGTGTGGGATCTGTCCTGCTCTTTGTGCCCAATATTTTCATCCTGTTCTTCGTCATCGCCCTGCTTGAAAGCAGCGGCTATATGGCAAGAGCTGCCTTCATAATGGACAGACTGATGTATACAATGGGATTGCAGGGCAAGTCATTCATTCCCATGCTCACAGGCTTTGGGTGCTCCGTTCCTGCTATAATGGCAACCCGTACTTTGGAGGATGAAAAGGACAGGCTCATCACGATGCTGGTTACGCCCTTCATGTCCTGTGGAGCCAGGTTGCCGGTGTATATTCTGCTTGCGGGAACATTTTTCAGCAGGCAGGCAGGTTCGGTAATTTTCGGTCTGTATGTACTGGGGATACTTGTGGCTATTGTTTCGGCCAAACTCTTCCGGACATTCATCGCTAAAGGCCAGCCGTCTCCTTTCATCATGGAACTCCCTCCTTATACCAGGCCTTCACTGAAGGATTCCCTGCAACACATGTGGAATCAGGGCTACCTCTACCTCAGGAAGGTCGGGACAATAATTGTCGGTGGGGTCGTGCTCATCTGGCTGTTGGCCTACTTCCCGCAGGGGGCAGACTATGGTAGTGCTGATAGTCTGATAGGCTCACTGGGTAAATTGATCGAACCCCTTGTAGCCCCTCTTGGATTTGACTGGAAAATAGCCGTTGCACTGGTCTTCGGATTTGTGGCCAAGGAAATTGTAGTGGGTTCCCTGGGGACCCTGTATGGTACAGGGGAAGGTGAGGCTCTGTCCTCTGCCTTGGTGGCAGACCCGGGTTTCACTCCTGCAATAGCCCTGGGGCTAATGGTGTTCACTCTGCTCTATGTGCCCTGCATAGGAGCTGTTGCAGTTATCAAGAAAGAAACGGGTTCATGGAAATGGATGTTTTTCCAGGCGGCATATTCAACAGCAGTGGCCTGGATACTGGCACTGGTGACAATAGGTGTTGGAAATATAGTTCTTTAATGAGGTGAGTTTAATGGAAAAAAATCATAATGGTTTGAAGTATATTTCCCTGCTGTGGGGAATACTGTATATGGCCGCAGGCCTGGTTCAGGTCGCCAAGGGAGTGGGTCTTCTGCCCGCTTCCCTTGTATCCTCCAGTCTGTTACCTGCTGAGCTGGCCGGGGGTCTTGTGCTTGTGGTAATCGGTGCGGTATTTTTCGTCGCAACCTTTGAGTTTTCAAAGGACTCCTTTGAAGGATCCGCCTATGCCTATGTGGGAATATTGCTCTGCCTGGTGTTCGGCACCCTGTATTTCCTGAGTATGGTAGCAGATCTTATCAATGCCTATATACTTGCCATGGAAGGTTACGAAAAATGGACATTTGTTGACAGTTTCAAACCAGCATTGTATCTGGGCATTTTATCCGGGGTTGTATATGCTGTCTGGAAAAACAGGTTTAAACCGGTAAATCAGGGAGGATTTTAAGATGGTTCTGGGATACAAGTATGTATTGAAAAAAATGGCAGAAATGGATAGAAGGGGCAGCATCTCCTTCAATGCCCTGTCTGCGGAAATGAATATGAACACCCGGCAACTGAAAGGCATGCTTGAATTAATGGAAAAAATGGGGCATGTCAGGAAAATCGGAGACATTAATGAAAACCCCGAGCTTCTTTCCTGTGGCACCTGTAAATCCTGTGGATGCTGTAATAGTGGAATTTCCTATGGTACTACATACCAGCTTACCGATAAAGGCCGGAGGGTATGCAGTACCTGATTACTTTGATTGGTCCGGCCAGCAGTTGAATGGTATGATATCACTCCCTTTTTGCAACAGCGCCATTTCTCCGTTTGGCAAACGAGCTTCCGGCCGGATCATTCATCTTTCTTATTTAGGTCGATTGCTGAAAAGTCTTAATCCACAGGCCTTCTGACCAGGGAGCCGTCACGCATCTTGATCGTTATATATTTGCCTTCTTCTCCGGCTTCGTATTTATTGTAACGCAAAACCTCAAATCTGCCGGCATCTGTGAGTTTCCTTATTGTGCGTATATCTTCGTGGCCGATTTTCCCTTTTTTTGCAGGTGGGTCAATATTGGCCTTTTTCTTTGAATATATGGTCCCGCCTTTCATGTCCGCCCCGACATGGCTGCCTGCATCATCTGCCAGCAGTATTCCGTTTTTCATATATGCACCGGCAAAGGCTTCACATTTACCCTCTACGTAAACTGTTCCGCCATTGAGATGGGCTGCAGTATTCATGCCGCTATCCCCTTTGATTAGCAACATTCCTCTTTCCATCAGCAATCCGTTTCCGTTGCCTGCATCTCCTTCTACTGTAATGCTGGCCTCACAATTGCAACGGGCTGCCAGGGTATTGCGCAGGATTCCATCATTGAGCAGGAGATTATTTCCTTCCAGTTTGTTTAGCAGCAGTTTTTCCTGCAATTCCTCGCAGACCAATTCCGTGATTGACACGAATTTGCGATATCCTTCCCTATCGGATTCAACTTCCACTATATTTCCCATGGGTTTTCCGATGTCGCCCATTATGTATAGGTTGCCGGATACCATTCCCATCCCTGCTTCAGCGCCAACATCACCGTCTATTATGATGTTGCCGGCATTTTCTGTCTTCCCGCTGCCTCCAAGGTGGGATATGCTGGTGCCCATTCCCTGAGCAAGCCGTTTTCCGACATCACCGATAATCTGTACAGTACCTGTCTTTTTGAGATGATCGACTATTTCCCTGTATGTGTACTCTGTGCCTTGCTGGTGGGGGATGACAGAATCCGGATTGAAATCACTATTCCAGCAAAAGTTGTAAGTGTAATCGCAGAGGTTGTCCGGCGGATTTGATAGTTCGATCGTGATCATGTTTCCACCCTTAACCATGAATGAGTGCAGGCAGACAGCGGGTACAGACCCAGATGCTTTCTTTTCCATGTCTCAGGGGCATCAGGTATCTCTCATTTTCATCCCTGTCACACTTAAAGCAGTGTATTGACCCGGCTTCGGTATATTTTTCTTCATTCTCCTGCATTTCTTTAACTGCCTGCGGATTGAAATCCATGGTCTGCCTTTCTTCAATGGATATTGCATCCTGTGGACAGACCCCGATACAGAATCCCATGCCATCGCACAGTTCTTCAGATACGACTTTAGCTTTACCATCTATTATCCGGATGGCACCCTCGGCACAGGGGCTGACACATTTGCCACAACCATTGCATTTTTCCTCGTCTATTTTGACTATCATCCGATTTATCATTTTCAAGCCTTCCGTTAATGATGTGTACCTTCCACAACTTCAATTCCTGTATTTTCCAGTGTCTGCCTTATTGAGTCCACATGAGGACATTCCGGATAATTTTCCATTTGCATACAGGAACTGAGATGTACTGTTTCCACTCCGTGTTTTTTCAGGGACCGGGCAAGCCTGAACACCCTTCTCCCCGGGCATCCGCCGCATGTGAAAAATGCGGTCATATCCGTATTTTCATCGTAATCACTGAAAGCGACTGTTTTTTCATTGAATGCCTTGAAACATCCTATCCCGGGGCAGGTTTCTGCAACGATAGCACAGCGAACTACTGCTATTTTCTTGTTATCTGGCATTTGTATTCTCCTTTTGTGCATTATCCAGTGCAGAGCCCACACTTTCCCGGACAATATAGCCTGCTTTGTGCAGTATGGTATCCCCGATTTCAGGATCATTATCCATACTTGCAGTACAGGGATATGCATGATGGGCAGAGGAAACCGTTTCCTTGAAATCTGCAGCTTCGGTATAGACAAGTTTACGGGCAACAAACCATGTGCATCCGCAGGGAGCATCCCTGATTACCCGTGCGGTTGTGATTTCCTCATTATCAAGTATTATTTCGATTTTGGGTTTCCCAAACCCTATTTCCACGAATCTGTCAATTACATGTTGGCCTGTTTTCTCAAGGCTGCAGAAAGGCTTGGGGAAAGCATATTCGATTCCCTCTTTCTGAAGTTTTTCTGCAACCTGGCGGACAAGGCCTGCCGGGGCGTGTTTGGGATTTTCAACAGGTGCTATCACGCCTTTTGCATGTGCTTTTTTCGCAACTGTCGGCAGGCCGGCAAATAAATCCGGATGCAGATCCATTGCAAGGAACAGATCACAGGGTTTCAGGTCAGCAGGCAGGTATTCTTCCGGCTCTTCCACAAATTCAGGCAGATCTGCGGGCAGTTCATGGATTTCTGTAAGGAACCCGGAATAGGATTTGCGTCCCTGTCGACAGTGATCGCAGGCTTCCCCGCAGGATGTGCAGAACTGATCGGAATTTATGAGATTGCCCAGCACCTTTTTCCCGAATTCCCCGCTGTACAGGACACTTATTCTTATTGGTTGCGGATCTGCTAAGGTACGACCTCCTGGATATATTTTGTATATCAGGTATATTAGTAATACTGGCATATAAAGAAGGGAGTATCTATTCAGATACCGCCCAATTCAGGAAGCCAGGCAATCCTGATTATGTACAGGAGAACCAGAATCAATATTGCCAGCAGGATCAATATTTTCATTTTGCAAAAGAAAAATCCGGCAGATTTGCCTATCCTGAATATAAAATCCATTCCCCACTATTACCACCTATTGTTTTCACTCTTCCACTACACGCAGGCGGTTCATTACATCGCCGGGTTTGATTTTATATACAACGTCCATTCCATCAATGACTTTTCCAAAAACCGTGTGCATACCGTCCAGGTGGGATTGGGGGGAATGGGTTATGAAGAACTGACTTCCCCCGGTATCCTTGCCTGCATGGGCCATTGACAGGGCGCCCTTTGTATGCTTGCGGGGATTTATTTCGCATTTGATCGTGTAACCCGGCCCACCTGTTCCATCGCCCTTGGGGCATCCTCCCTGTATCACAAAATCAGGAATAACCCTGTGAAAGTTCAGGCCATTATAGAATCCCTGCTTGATAAGTTTTTCAAAATTGGCAACCGTTCGGGGTGCATCATTCTCGAATAATTCAAGCACGATGTCTCCCTTGTCTGTCTCGATAATGGCTTTTTTCATTTTGAAACTCCGTTTTAATGTCGTTTTGAAATTTGAATAATGAGTTTATAGTTATTTCGCTGTTATTATTGTATGTGATATCGGAATCCGTCAGGTTTGTGAATCCGGACAATCTCACCCCCTGTCCCCACAACATCCGATACACCGCTTTCATCGGCCTGCAAGTATCTCCCTCTCCACATGATAAAAATCCCTGCAATGTTATACCGTAACCGTAATGTGTCCTCTTTTATATTTAAAGATACTATTAATATAGACACTGCAAGGTTTGAGAACTAATTATAAGAGAATGCCCGGGATAAAAAAAGAATATGGAAAGGAGAGTAGATAAAAGTAATACCCGGAGGTATTACTTTGCAAGATCGTAGTTCTGGTTTACGATCTTTAAGGCACAGAAGTTTCCGCACATGGTGCATGCATCTGTGTCTTCCGGTGCACGGCTGTTCCTGACATCACGTGCAAGTTCCGGATCAAGTGCCAGACTGTACATCTTTTCCCAGTCAAGGTCACGGCGTGCCCTTGCCATTGCCAGATCCTGATCACGTTTGTTTAGTTTGACCATGTCACCAACGTGGGCTGCAATCTTGGATGTCTTTACACCTTCGATAACATCTTCCTTATTTGGCAGGGCAAGATGTTCTGCAGGAGTTACATAGCACAGGAAGTCACAGCCGGCTGCTGCGGACTGGGATGCACCGATTGCGGTGACGATGTGGTCACGTCCCGGGGCAACATCTGTGACAAGTGGTCCGAGCATGTAGAATGGCTTGTGGTCACTCATGGATTTCATGAGTTTCACATTCATATCGATCTCGTCCAGTGGTACGTGACCGGGACCTTCTACAATAACCTGGAGGTCATATTCGTCGTGGGCCCTCTGGGCACATTCGGAGTTGATGATCAGTTCCTGGATCTGTGCACGGTCGGTTGCATCATGAACTGCGCCGGCACGCATTCCGTTACCGGTAGAAAGGGTAACTTCGTGTTCTTTGAGGATTTCACAGAGATAATCGAAGTCCTTGTAAAGGGGATTTTCGGCTTCATTGTGGAGCATCCAGGAACTCATGAAGGCACCGCCACGGGAGCAAAGTCCGCCATAGCGGCCATGGGCTTTAAGCCTGTCCAGTACGATGTTGTTGATACCGGTGTGGATTGCCATGAAGTTTGTACCGAGTTTTGCCTGTTCCTCGGTTGCGTTCCACAGGTCGTCTTCTGTCATGTGGACGATGGAACCGTCCCTCTTGGCTGCTGAGATAAAGGCCTGGTAGAGTGGTACTGAACCTACGGACAGATCGATTGCGTCACAGACCTTTTTCCTGATTCCGAGGAAATCCCCGCCGGTACCCAGTTCCATAAGGGTGTCTGCGCCGGCTGCCTGTGCTGCCTTTGCTTTTTCAACTTCCAGTTCTTCATCGACGATATCCGAAGATGCTCCGATGGAAGCGTTCACTTTTGTGGTAAGCCCTTCTCCAATACCACACACTCTGATGTCCCTGTAGGGGGTAACAGGTATAACGATTCTTCCGGCTGCAATTCCGCGGCGCACGAATTCAGGTTCCACGCCCTCAAATTCTGCAACCTTCTTCATCTCTTCGGTAATAGTTCCGTTCTTGGCATCTGTTACGATTGACATATTTTAACCTCGTTTTAATAATGGGAAATGGGTACATATTTTATTTAAACATTATTAAAAAATCAAGTTGTATTGATGTAAAGTGGGTTTGAGTTTGCTGCGGGATCGGGTTTGGTTGCAGATGTGCAATTGGTTAGCAGCATATCGATATTGTTTTGAATTAAGTAGTAAAAAAAGGAACTCACATGCAAATATCAAACTAATATTTCCCAAAAGTAAAGTGAATTTGTTTATGGGTACCCTCAGGCAAATTCATCTTTGCTGACGGCGAAGGGTACGCATTGTTTCCCTGTGGAGGGATACTACGAGATCACTCAGCATTCCGAATATGAACATCTGGATTCCCGAAATAATGAGCAATGCTGTCAGGGTAGTCATTGGTATATGGGTAATACCTATCATCCATTCGCTTACGACATAGATTCCCAGTAATATGCCACTAAGAGTAAGTATGGCGCCCATTATCCCGAAATAGAACATCGGATTGTGAAATTTGGCCATTTTATAAATCGTACTGCCAATCCCAAAACCATCCTTCAGTGGGTTGAGTTTCGTATCTCCTTCATCAGGACGCGGCCTGTAGGTGATTGGAACAACTTCTACGCGGTGTTCTTTTTTCATACTGTCAACAGCAATCTCGGATTCGATCTCAAAACCCGTCTCATGAAGTTCCAGTTCCCGGATTGCCTGGTTTGTGAATCCCCTGTAGCCAGACAGGATGTCTACAAGATTTTTCCTGTATATGACACTAAAAAATTTGTTAAGTATCTTGTTACCGATAAGATTCAGTTTTGTAAAAGCACCCGGATCAAAATCTGCAAACCGGTTGCCAATAACATGGTCCGCCCTTCCTGCTTCCAGTGGTTCAAGCATTGAATGAACATCTTTTGCAAGATAGGTTCCATCCCCGTCGATCATAATGACATAAGGGTCATCTATCATCGCAAGGGCATCCTGGACAGCCTGACCTTTTCCTTTACCGGTCTGGGCAACAACTCTTGCACCCATTTTATTGGCAATTTCCTGTGTATCATCAGAGCTATTGCCATCAATAACAAAAATATTCCCGAAACCTTCGGTATTAAAATCTTCAATAAGCTGGCCGATGGTGGCACCCTCATTCAATGTGGGTATGAGGATGCAAACATCTTCCCTGTAATCTTCAGTCACACTTTTCCCTTTAAAGGAGGCCCATATTGTCCAGCTGTTGTCTTACTACTTCTACTCCTTCTTCGCAGTTTTCCGGGGATTTGCCACCGGTAACCACCAGTTTGCCGGAACTGAAGATTAGTACGACAACTTTTGGCTCATCGATCCTGTAAACGAGTCCGGGGAATTGTTCAGGTTCATATTCAATATTCTCAAGGCCGAGTCCGATTGCAATTGCATTAAGATTGAGCACAGCTTTGAGATCAGCGGATGCAACAATGTTCTGTACGGTTATATCCGGTTTTTCGAGGGTATCTATGCCAATACCGTTGAGTTTTTTGGCCATATCCGCAATTACAGTGTGTACATCATCTACATTTTTGGCACCTGTACAGACCACTTTCCCGGAAGTGAAAACAAGAAATGCCGCCTTTGGGTTTGATACGCGATATACGAGACCGGGGAATTTCTGCTTGTTATATTCTGCTCCTTCAAATTCAGCTTCGATCTTTGTAAGGTCGAATTCCTCGGCAAGTTTGGTGGAAGCTACCACATTTTCTATTTTAATGTTATAATCTGTCATATTCTCAGGTCCTTGGAAATTGAAGCAAATAATTCCAGATAGTTTATATATTCTTATTGTTTCTTAATTTAAATACCTATTTAAATAGCTTTACCTTCTTCTGCCTTCCGCAGACCCTTGATAACAGCATCATACTTGCTTTTGACTCTCTCTATAAGGCCACCTTCCAGGTTACGATGGCTTGGGACAAGGATATCCGCTTTTCTTCCGATTTCCTCACCAGAAGTGTTTGTTTCATAATCCGGGGCAATCAGTATTCCATCTTTTGAAACACCGATATGCAGATCTTTAACAATGCGTGCCACCATCTCGGTTTGCGGAGTGACCCTGGCACTTATGGTCATGGCTCTTGATCGGTATTCATTCTTTAGTTCCTCGAGCAGCTCCAGGGTTTCCTTTACCCTGGCCGGGTCTCCCTCACTTTTCAGTATATTGACGGCCTCTGCAAGATCATCAAATGTAGTGGATCCGGCTTCGATAATCTCTCCTGAATAATGTTTTTCCACCTCTTCCTTATATCCCCGGGAAATAACCATTTTGTAAACCGTATCAAGGGTCTGAAGTTCTTGCTCGGTGGGATTATAAGCATCTACCATGCGGTAATCTTTGATTCCACACATCTGTGCCAGCGATTCATACATGGGAGTAAATCCGACAAACCTGCGTCCAAGCCAGCGGTCAAGTCCTTCTTTGCCACTTTGCTGTTTTGAAAGTTCTATCATCTTGTTGCGGATAAGTTCGGGTTTATTTTTCTCAAGACCGAAATAATCTGCAAAAAGAGGGGTGGTGGAGAGCAGTTTTGTCCTGCCGTGGGGGGTACTTTCGATAAATCCCCGATCTTGCAATTCCCGGATATGATCATATGCCTTGTTGCCGCGCATATCTACAATATCCGATTGTACTACAGGCTGATGATAGGCTATCATGGAAAGGGTGCGTAGCATGGGAGAATTAAGTTCCCGGGGTGCAAAGGGACGGATAATATCGGAATACTTTGACCTGACCTGCATGACATATCTTTCACCCAGGTCCACGACCTCCAGCCCGGATTCTCTTTTTTCATAGTCCCGGATGAGGGTTTCTACAATTTTTGTGACCTGTTTTTTATCTTTGTTAAGTATTTTCTGCAGTTTTTGTATCTCAACTGCACTACCTGCTGCAAAAAGTGCAGCTTCAACGATTTCCCTGTCGGACATTTTTCAAACCAACCCCTTCAAACAGGCTGCTCTTTATTTCCATAAGAGTATATATACAATTCTTCGAAGAGTTCATCCTGTCTCAAACAGATTTTCCTCTGTGAAGCCATGAAAAGGAGGGACAGATACGTCATTACCCTTTCTGAACGGGAGGGTATGGGATCTATGATCTCAGTAAAAGTGACCGTTTCTTTCCCGTGCAGCATCTCTTCAATTATTTCTTCCAGGTCTTCGACACGCCCCTTTATGTCTTCCTCATGAGCAATACCAAGCACATCTTCAGTGGTAGGCTCCTCTTCCATGTGGAGGACACGTTTTTGTCGCCTCCGACCTCTTCTGGATTCAACATTTTCTGCCTTTTTCAATTCGTTTATAAGTTCCTGCAGGGTGACAGGTCTTGTAGCAGCACGCCTAATCGGCAATTTGGGTACCGGATAGTCTTCTTCATTCTGGAATTCGAGATCATCATCAGGTATCTCTTCATCGGGTTCTTCATCTTCTTCCTGTATGATACCTGTGGATTTCATCCTGAGGAGAATGGAAGCATAAAGCAGTGTTCTGCCTGAGATCCTGAGATCCATTATCTTCATTTCTTCTATTTTTTCCAGGAATTTATCCGTAATCTCTACAATATCAATATCCCAGGGATTGATACTTTCATTTTTTGCAAGGTTTACGAGGATCTCTACAGGTTCACAGAGCACATCATCCGATAATTCCAGATCGTCCTCGTCAACACCCAGTTCCTTCAACGTTTTCAGGAATTCAGGATCAATACCCTGTCTCATGTTTTCCAGCAAGGGGATTTCATCGTTTTTTACCGAGATACTATTCACCGTATTTTCACACCCGTAATACTTGTGATATTATCCTGCTGCATTGTAACGCCTATTGTGCGCTCGGCAGCTTCTATCATCGGTTTTCTCAAAGAGACAACTATGAACTGGGCATTGCTTGCCGCCTTTTTAACACGCCTGGCAACCCTTTCAGCATTTGCTCCGTCAAGGAACATATCGATCTCATCAAAAGCATAGAAGGGTGCGGGACGATATTGCTGGATAGCAAATAAAAATGCAAGTGCTGTGAGACTCTTTTCTCCACCTGACATCGCTTCCAGTCGTTGCAGGGTTTTGTCCCGGGGCTGGGCTTTGAGGGTCATGCCTCCGGAGAAAGGGTCTTTTTCATTGTCCAGCACAAGTTCCCCGACACCATCGGAAAGCTCATTGAAGATTTCCTTGAAGGCATCATTAATGCCATTGTAGGTTTCCATGAATGTTTCTTTTTTAAGGTTATCATACTGGTCGATACGATCCAGGATCTGCTCTCTTTCATTGAACAGTATTGCCCTGCGGCTTTTGAGATCAACAATTCTCTGCTCCACTTCCTCATATTCATCTATTGCCCGCATATTCACAGGTTCCAGGGCTTCCATTGCCTTTTCAATCGAAGTTATCCTTGTACGCACGGTTTCGTAACCAGGGACTTCATCAGTCTCTTCAAGGCCACGGCGTGTGATCTCTTCGCGGAGCTGTTCAATTTGTTCCTTCACGGCATCCAGTGTGGCCTCAAGTGCCATTTTCTGATTCTCTGCCTTTTCATAGCGGCTCTTGACCCTGTCAACTTCATCACGTTGGGTTGAGTAGGCCATTTCCTTATTCTTTCTTTCTCCCTGAAGCTGGCGCAGTTCACCTGTGAGTTCTTCTTCACGTTGTTTCTTTTCTTCCAGTTCGCTTTCCAGGGATGTGATCTTATTCTTGAGTTCTTCTATGCGCTCTTTTAGTGTACGCTTTTTCTCATCCATCTGGGCGATTTGTTCCCGATTTTGTTCCATTTTCTCGGTTGCGTATTTTTTATCGAGTTCAAGAGCATTGATCTGCCCGTCAATATCCCTTATTCTTCCGTCCAGGCGGCGCAGTTCCTCATCCAGGGATTCTGCCTGCTTATTGAGCTCGGGAATTTCCGAATCGGCGAGTTTTTCCTCGATCTGCGTTATGTTCTGTTGCAGGGATTGTTCCCTTTCTTCCAGATGCTCTTTCTTTTCAACGGTTTCATTCATCTCCGTTCGCATCTGCTGGCGTTCTTCCTCGATTTGCCTGAGTTCCTCATCCTTGGTATTGAGCAACTTTTCAAGCGTCTCTCCGCGCTTACCAATCTCCTCGAATTGCATCTGTTTGCGTGCGATCTCGTTCTCATACTGCTGGATTTCCTTGTTGGTGTTTGAAATATGCCCCTCGGTAGTATCCAGTTTATTGATCGCATTGCTTCTGCGTGATTCCAGTTTGGTAAGTTCTTCGGATATCCTGACAAGTTTATCTTTTTCAGAGGCTGCAAATGACAGGCCGGACTTGCGCTGGGAGCCACCGCTCATTGCCCCGCTTTTCTCAACGATCTCGCCTTCCAGGGTTACCATACGCAACCCGCCCATCAGTTTTCGGGCGTTTTCAAGGGTGTCAACAACAAGGGTGTCCCGGAATACATACCAGAAGGCTGCTTCGAACTTCGGGTCAAAATCGATAAGATCAATAGCATAACCTATTACACCTTCCCTGTCGGAGAGGTTTTTGTAGGGTCTGCGTGCTTCCATCTTATTCAGGGGCAGGAAGGTTGCCCTGCCCGATCTCTGGCGTTTCAGGTAAGCAATAGCCCGGGAAGCATCTTCGTCCGTATCCACCACAACAGCCTGCATTCGTCCTCCTGCAGCGATTCCCAGGGCGGTTGAATATTTCTGGTTTACTTTCCCCAGCTCTGCTATGGTGCCATAAATACCGGGCAGGCCATGTTTGTCTTTTTCCTTGATTACCGCGTCTACTGCCCTGGAATACCTGCTTGTATCCTCTGCTGCCCTCACACGGGCTTCAAGCATTGCGTAGTCCTGTTGTTTGCTGCGTATGTCACTTTCAAGGTCGTTGACAACCTTTTTTATCTGAGAACGATTGCTTTCCAGGTCATCCAGGTCTTTTGTCAACCCTTCTATCTTTTCGTTGAGTTTGTCAATATCATACTGGACGGATTTAGTATCGCTTTCAGAGGACTTGGCCTTCTCCTTTGCCTGCCGGATCTCATCTTCTATTTCTGCTACGTCTGCGGATTTGCGACGCAGGGAATCCAGCAGCCTGTCCTCGTTACGCATGAGCTCGTTTTTCTGGGTTTTCAGTTGTTCCAGTTCTTCCTTGTTTGCAGAAAGCTCGTCCCTTGTACGGGCAAACTTTTCGTCCACATCGGCAATCCTGCTCTGCAGTAGCATTCTCTGGGTGCGTTTTTCAGAAATTTCCGATTGCAGGGTTTCCTTCTGGAAACTGTGTTCCTTAATCTTTTCCTCGATGCCATCTACCTTACCCTTTGATTCATCGATTTCCAGGAAAGACCTGCGTCTTGCGGCATCGATCTCATCGATTTCCTGGCCTGCATATTCGATACGGTCACTGCATCCCGATATTTCTCCACGGATCTCTTCAATTCGCCTTTTTACCTCGATCTGCTCATCTTCGCCCATCTTCTGGATGCGCTGGTTAAGTAAGCGTAATTCTTCTTCCCTTTGTTCCAGGACATCTTTTTTCTGTTTAAGTTCAGAGGAGATTTCTTCCAATTTTTCCTGCTGGGCGCTGAATTCCTGCCCGACTCCTTCAAGTTCGGTTTTTGCATCCTTGAGTTTAGAAAGCAGCACGAAACCTTCAAACTTCATCTTTTCTTCCTTGAGGGACTGATACTTGACGGCCTGGTCACGTTCTCCCTGGAGCTTTTCCTTTTGCTTATCCACTTCATCTATCAGGATATCTGCCCGTTCAATGCGCTCCCTCACAACTTCAAGCTCATTGAGGGCTCTCTCCTTCTTATTGTCAAACTCTGCTACCCCGGCAATCTCATCTATGATCTTGCGTCGCTCCCCGGCGGTCATTGTGATGATTCGTGTGACATCTCCCTGCATTACGACATTGTATCCTTCGGGGGTGACCCGGGCCTTTGCAAGATAATTGTGCACATCGCCAAGACTTACTGATTTGCCGTTGAAATAGAAATAGCTGTAGTAACCATTATCTGTGCTACGTACCTTCCGGCTGATCACTACTTCATCGTTGTCAACAGGCAGTTCCCTGTCCTTGTTATCAAAATAAATGGTAACCTGGGCATTGTCGGGATTTTTGCTTTTTTCCCCGTTATATATGAGGTCGGTAAGTTTTTCCGCCCTCAATGTGCGGGAGCTGGACAATCCCAGTACAAAAAGAATACCATCAATTATATTGGATTTACCACTTCCGTTGGGGCCTGAAATAGTTGTGAAATCATCAAAAAAAGGGATTTTTACTTTTTTCCCGAATGATTTGAAATTCAGAAATTCTATCTTTTTAATATACACGCCAATCCTCTTTGGACTTTAGAACGATTTCTTCTTCCTGACGATTATTTCAGAGTCCTCATCTTTGTTTTCGACAGTTTCGTATTCGCACTCCTTTTTATTTTCCAGGGGTCCCTTGTCACCGGCAATTATGTATTCACAGTTCTCGTTCTGGGTTTCTGGCTTGATGGTCTTTTCCACTTTGCGATTCTCACTTTCAGCAACGATGTACTCATCTTTTTCCTCTTCAGAAACCTCATTTTCCTGATTTTTCTCAGAAGGCATCATTTTATCGACATCCCTGATCTGGAAGTGCATACGAGGTTTTCTTTTTTGCTCGGGGGAAGACCGGGATCTTTCAGGGGTATCGTTACTGGTTTCTGCAGGTTGGGGTACAGGCTCCTTTTCCTCGGTATAAGCATCCTGGCTGACTGTTCCTTCTTCATATTTGCTCCATGCATCGGACTCCCTTTCCCCGGGTTGCTGTTTGTTTGCCTGTTCCATTTCCCGGATACGCGATTTCTGGTCCAGGAGTTCCTCAAGGATTCCATTTATATTTGTAGATATTTCTTTGACCTGTTGCTCAAGTTCGGCCAGCCTCTTGTTTATATCCATATCATTTCTCAATTCTTCTCGTAGTTCCGTCATAATAGAACTCTTGAGATTTGTTTTGATATCGGATATTTCCTCTTCTTTGTTACGGATCTGCTTTTCAAGACGTTCAATAATTAAATCTCTCTGCCCGGATTCCATCCAATTCCTCGCAAAACGTTCATTCCCTCAATATGAATATGATTTATTTATTCTTATAAATATTCTATTTAAATTATTCTTATATGCTTTCATTGCGCAATAATGGAAGATATATTTGTAGTGGGATCTTTCTGGACTTCAAATACATTATCAGCCGAATCGATAAGGGTTTCATCGTGGGATACTATCAGTATCTGGCCGACTCCCATGTCCCTCATAAGATCTATTAACTTTAAAAGCTGGTGCACATGTCCCCTGTCCAGGAACACAGTGGGTTCATCCATGATCAGAGGGGGCATTTCATTACGGTATTCCCCGCCGGCCAGTCCTTCCGAAAGTAACCTGTAAATAGCACATCTTAAAACAAGGTTAAAGATCGCCCGCTCTCCCCCGCTCAACAATTTGGGTTCCAGGGGAGTCCCGTCCTTCTCATAGATGGTAAGCTCATAATCAGTATCCAGCTGGATATGTGAGTAGGCATTGTTGGTGTACATAAAGGAAAAGATTTCATTGAGCAATCTGTCCAGTGCATCAATATTGCGTGTACGCAGATCTGCACGCAATCTCATGTACATATCTTCCAGATTTTCTACATCACTTCTTACAGCTTTGAGGTACTTTTCCCGGTTATTGAATACTTTTAGTTTTTCCTGCAACGCTTTTTTCCTTTTGAGGTTGGTTTCTATTTGCCCTATTTCCTTTAAAAGATCCGTTTTTTGTTTGTTCTTTTCTTCAATATCCCCAATTATTTTTTGATAAGCTTGCTGGAATTCATGCAATTTCTTCTCCAGTTCTTCTATATTTTCCTTGCCAAGTTCGTTTTCAAGTTGCTTTTTATTCCTTTTTTTCTCTGCTATCTGTTCATCAATGAAACGCACATTTTCCTGAATATCCGCAATACCTGTTTTCAGGTGTTGATGATCACTCTGCATCTGTGTATGATCCTGCCTTATTTTCATCAGGTATTTTGCACTTTCAAGATTTTCTTTCATTTTCTTATGATGCTCGGTGGCAGTTTTTGCAGTTTGCTGTATTTCTTTTATTTCATCTTCGGCTCTTTTAATATCTTTTTCCAGTTCTCCTATCCTTTCTGAAAGTTTCTGTTTTTTCTTTCCATCCTCCTGGTTTTGTTTCTTCAATTCCTCATTGTAGGAGGCCAGGTTTTCCTGTTTTTGATTTATAAGCAATTGCCTCTGTCTTTTTTCATCGACCTGTTTTTTTATTTTGCCTGCCTCTTTTAAGGTGGCAATTTTCTCTTCGGTCCTTTGCGTGTCCTGGATGAGTTTTTCAAGTTGCTCCTCAAGCTCTTTTTTCTGTAATTCTTCCTCCTTAGTATCATTGACAATGGTCGAGCCCTGCAGGTCCTGTCCACATGTGGGGCAGGCTCCTTTTTCCAGCAGGTTTCTATGTTCTGTGAGTGTTTTTGAGAGCTGGTCTAGCCGGGTTCTGACTTCCTTTTCTTTTCCATGGAGATGACGTTGCTTGTTCAAAAGCAGGTCTTCCAATTCCTCCAGATTGTCCAGTTTCCTCCGATCAAAACCCATTGATTGGGCATTCTCAAGGAGTTTCCCTATCTCGTCTTCCAGCACCGAATACTCCTGGTTGATTTCCTCTATTTCCTTTAACCGATTCTTTTCCTGAGTGGATCTTTTTTTGATTGCTTCTTCCAGTGCACTGAGATTTTGTTTTGTTTCAGTCAGGACCTTTTGCGAATTATCCCTTTCCTGCATTTTCAGGCCCTGTTTGTTTTTTATTCGACTGATTTTTTCATAGGCATCCCTCTCTTCTTTTTCTGTACGGGCAGTGAAATTATCCACATCCGTGGTTTCGTCAAGCCCGAAATAATCATACAATTCCTGTATTTTGTTTTCAATTTCCAGAATGGATCTTTGAAGCCTGTCTGCCTCCTTCCTTTTGGTTTCCAGTGATTTGAGAGATTCTTTTTTTCGTGTTTCCAGCCCGTGTATTCCCCTGTCCAGTTCATCGATCTGCTTTTGGGTTCTGGTATACTGTTCGATGTGCTGGCGGTCCTTTTCTATACGGGCGCTCGTTCTGTCACGCATTGTCTCCAGATTTGCAACTTCCTGTTGTAATTGCTTTAAATCCGTATTCAATTGATTTTTCCTGGCAACGGGTTTGGTTGCATCAATTGTTTCAATCTCTTCCTGCTGGTCCTTAATCCGGGCATGAGTTTCAGTTATATGTCTCCCCACACCGGTCCTGGCACTTTTTGCCCTTTCCCGGTATTCTTCCAGCCTGCCTATTTGCAAAAGGTCATCAATCATTCTCTGTCTGTCCTTTTTGCGGGCATTGATTAGAACGTCAATATCTCCCTGCCTGATATATACGCAGTTCTTGTAGGCTTCTTCATCCATGCGCAGCAGATTGTGAATGGACTCATACGTCTGTGTGGCCTGGTTTACAACGACTTCGCCGTCTATCTCCAGATAAGATCTGGTAGTGGAGGCTTTGCCTGTTTCGGGATTGTTGCGAAACTCCTGAATTGCAGCATACTCCTGCCCCATGTGCTCGAATTCGAGGTGAATTGCAGCATCTTCACATCCCTTGCGCACCAGGTCTGCAAGTACGAAATCCTTTGGTATCCCTCTGTGTCCGAAAAGTCCCACAAAACAGGCTTCAAGAAGACTGGATTTTCCACTTCCGTTGACCCCTGAAACCACAGTTACCCCATCGTTGAAATCAATCTCAAGATCATTGTAACTGCGTATATTCTTCACTTTAAGCCGTTTGAATCTCAAAGATAATCCCCCAGATTGTATTGTCGTGGGACTTTTGTTTTCTGTGGTTTTTGCCCAACATCCTTATCTCCTGTATCGGGTTCCTTTTTCTTCTTCCCTGAAGGTTGGGATTTTTTATCCTCTCCCTTTTCAACGAAAACAGGCTCCTCCTTTTGGGATGGTTCTTCCTGACGGGAGCTTTCAGCTTGTTTTTTCCGGTGAATGTTTAAGGGGATCTCCCTACTGAAATCCATTTCTTCTATCATCGTTGCTATAGATGCCTCTGTCTTGTGGTCGATGGTGGTTTTAGGTATGGACAGGTCCCTTATGATCTCATCAATCAACAGGCCTGCATCTGTGAGGTCCATTTTCTTGATTTCTTCCCTGGCAGCAATGTCGGGGTCTGAGAATATAATTTCAGGTTGGTTCTCAGTTTCATCAGGAGAATTGCTTCGCAAATCGGATATGTGACTGACCAGCACTTCCTGCTTATCAAGAAATTCTTCGATCTCACTATAGGCAAT
The DNA here is from genome assembly GCF_001683555.1 of Methanohalophilus sp. DAL1. Lineage (NCBI taxonomy): Archaea > Methanobacteriati > Methanobacteriota > Methanomicrobia > Methanosarcinales > Methanosarcinaceae > Methanohalophilus > Methanohalophilus sp. DAL1. The sequence continues at coordinate 28,017 of NZ_MAFX01000013.1, forward strand.
ATCCACCTGTAAATTGCCTTTTAGTTCAATAAAAACGACCTTTTCCTTCACATCATATTCGCGGATCGTATTGAAAATATCGCGGTATGCATCATTCTCATCCTTGATGTCCACTACGATGTGCAAAAATTCTCTCGTATTTATCTGTCGCCTGCCTATATCAATGCCTTTTTGGGAAACAGTGATTAAATTATATCCTCTGGGTTCTTCTTCTGCAGCACTGTTCCTTTCTGTGCTTCCACAGTAGGTAACCCATGTATTTTCCACCTTTGTTTTTTCATACTTGTGGTAGTCCCCGAGCAATATTGCATCCAGTGCACAGGGGAATGAATGGATTACTTCAGCCACATCCCATTCCCCGAAAGGAAACGGTTTCATTAGCTGATGCATTACAAGGATATTGTGTGTAGCTTCCCGGGCAGTTTCAAAAACGGAGTAGTCAAAAGACTGTATCTTCGGACGGGGGATACTGTCTATACCATAAATCGCAATATTGCCTGCCATAAAAGGACTGTTGCCCAGGCGCCTGACCAGACGCATGTTTTCCAGCAGATCGAGCCACTGGGTTTGCTGTTTGCTTTCATGATTACCCACAATTCCCAGCAGGGGAATTTCGGCCGCTTTTAATTTAGACATTATCTGAATTGTTTCGAGAATGTCTTCCAGGGTGGGATTGCGGGAATCGAACAGGTCTCCTGCATGAATTACAGCATCGACTTTCATGTCAATGGCATCATCAATTACCTTTTCAAAGGCTTCCAGGAAATCCCGGCGGCGTACATCGCTGTGATATTGCCGATAACCAATATGTGTATCAGCAGTATGTATTAACCTGATTTCTCTATCCATTACAGCATCCCGTTTTACATAATGTCAGCCTCTATTTAAAAAGGCACTGGAGGAAAGTTTTAAATTCTTTTGTTTATTAATATTGCCGCTGGCAGCTTATAAGGGGAATAAGTCTTGAAGGAGTATGATAATGTCAAATGAAATTATTTTCGGTGGGGTTGAAAGGGTACCAGATGTACGTATGCTTTATGATATGGCTGAAGTTGTTTATGACAAAAAATGGCTTGAAGGAAGGGAAAATGAAGAACTCTATTATATGTACAGGGACCTGTCCCAAAACCCTGGCGATCTTGATAAAATAAAATCACATAACCTCAGGTATGATATCACAATAATACCTCCGGCAATGTTGGGAGTGGAATATGTAAAAACAGCCGGTCATTATCATCCGCAGGTACCGGGCAGCAATCTATCCTATGCAGAGGTTTATCAGGTACATGAAGGCAGTGCTACCTATCTTCTCCAGAAAGTTAATGATGGTAAGGTTGAGGATGTTGTGGTTGTGGAAGCCAGCGCAATGGACGTGGTGGTTGTACCTCCCGGATACGGGCATATTACGATCAATGCATCGGATTCAACCCTCGAAATGGCCAACTGGGTGTGTCGTGATTTTTCCTCGGTGTATGAGCCTGTAAAAAACAAAAAAGGTGGCGCCTATTATTTACTTGAAGATGGGTTTATAAAAAATTCTGCATACTCGCAGGTGCCTGAAATACGTCACGTTAAACCGATGGATGTGCCTGAATTCGGCCTTTTCAGGAGGGAGGACATGTACGGATTAGTTGAAGATCTTTCCCGGCTGGAATTCCTGACAGTGCCTGAAAAGTATACTGATATTTTCAATCAGATTATCAATGAGTAAACATATAAACTATTGTGTATATTTTTCATAAAAACGATTTAAGGGTGTATCAATGCAGGATAAACGTGGTGTTGTGCAGTTCACGTCTTCAAAGATCGAAGACCTTATATTCAGGACCACCCTGGACTTAAAAAGTATGGAGGGGGATATAATTGTCAACCTCTCCATTGCTGATGCGGATGATATTGTCGATGTACTGGAGTTTTTGAAGCTTACTTCCAACAGCGGCCTTTCAGTAAGTCCTTTCTTAAAGGTCCTGGAAAGCGGAGACGTTATAGGTGATCTAACCATACCGGAGGGTAAGGTAGGCATCGCTACAATGTGTAGTATGACCATAGACGGGGTCTTGCTAAAATCGGGAATTATGACAAATCCCAAATTCGGGGGAGTTGTGCAGATCCGCAATGGTCTGCCCGTCAGATTTACTGATGTGCTGACCTATGCCAGCACCACAATAGATCCTCTTGAAGTACTCATGTCACAGGATATTACCTCTGTAACCCGGATGCTTCAGACCGGTTCGGGTAAGATTCTTGCAAACTTAAGGGAAGTCCATCTTGCAAAAAGGGATGAGATTAACAGTGTTCTTTCGGGAATGATGGATATTGGAATAAATGGTATTCTGGAGGTAGGGGACCCCAACAGCCGTGTACTCGATGTTCCAGTGGAACGTGACCATTTTGGTGTGGTGGTTATCGGGGGTACCAATCCAATGGCTATAATGAAAGAACAGGGAATCAATATCCGCACCAATGCAATGTCTACACTGATGGATATCAATTCCATGGACAAAATCGAAGACTATTTCTAAATTTAGTTTTTCTGGAATTGGGTTCCTATTATTTCATCCAGCTTATTGAGGAATTCGTTTCTGCCCGTTGCAGGTATTGTCGCTCCTGCTGCAATGTCATGTCCTCCTCCTGCGCCGTTTACGAAGCCGGCCGCATCTGACATTGCCTGTGATAGGTTGAGCCCCTTCCTGATAAGGTCCTGTGTTCCCCGGGCGGATACTTTTACACCATCATCTGAATCCGCAAAGGCAATTATGGGCTTGTCCCGTCTTCCGGCAGAAGTAATGCTCATACCGGCGATAATGCCGACAATCGTTTCTTTGATCTTGTTTCCTGCATCAAAATACTGTATGTGGTCCAGTTGTATAATGCCGTTTTCTTTCACAAGTTTTAGGCCGTTGACAAGATTTTGCCTGTGTTCTCCAAGAAGCTTCTTTGCATCCTCGTAAGCCTTTCCCCGTTCTCCCATGCATACGGCCAGTCCGGTCTCTGCGTGGTCATAGCGTGCTGTGGCATTGAGCAGTGTGGAAAATTCGGAAGCGTCCCGCATTTCCGTTCCTTCACGTTCATTGAGCAGGACATAAACTTCCCCGATCAATCTCTCAACCTTGAAGGGTTGAAGCCCGGATTTGATACAGTGTTGCATGACCCCGGATATTATTCTCTGTTTTTCTGCAGATTCAAGATCAATCCAGCGTCTCCATCGTTCATCGCCCCCAAACCGGATATTCATGTCATGGAGAAAGCCTATGCATGCATCCTCGTCACCTGACAGGCCTGGCAGGAAAGGATCAGAAGAAAATTGCAGAAGTTTATAGACCGGGCGGGTTTGTTTACCAAAAAGGGTGAGATCTTTTTCGTAACTTAGATGGCCGTTTTTCACTCCTTCTTCAAGTAGCAGGCGGTTAACACCTGTCAACTGCCCTTTTTTTAGGTGTTGCATGTCTCCGATAGCACCAACCATGGCTATATCAACCAGATCTCTATTCTGGCCAATCTCATTTGCAAGGATGTAGGTTGTTCCGGAGCCGCTTAACTGGTATGATCCGTTAGCACCGAAAAGATGGGGATTGAGGTGATATTTCCCTTCTCCACGAGGCTGGTGATGATCTGATACTATGGCATTGATACCCTTTGCAGTTATGCTGTCCAGCATGCCGCTTCCCAGATCTGTGAAGATTGCAAGTTCCGGATTTATATTTGCGATGTCTTCTATGATATTGTCATCCAGCTGTTTTACAAATCTCATTTCATAATTGATACCTGCACGTTGCAGGGCTTTACATATTATTCCGGCAGAAGTCAGGCCGTCTGCGTCAATGTGGGATACCACATATACAGATTCATGTTTCTGTATTTCTGTATTACATTCTCTTGCATGTTCTTTCATTGATCTGAGTACTTTTTCTATATGTCATTCCCCCGTCTGCATCCATTTATTTTGCTTGGCCCATTTTTCAGGTTCGATATGATATGCGTCACCCTTTCTTTCAAGCTTTGAATAAAGTTTAATTTCATCAATTGTGTATTTCAGTTCTCCTGATTCGTATTTTTCCTCGATATCTTTCCAGGGGATTATATAGGCTTGCCGGGACTTCCCGGACCCCTGTCGTAATTCAACAACCAGAAATCCGGCCCTTCCGGACCTTCTCAGGTATTCCGATATGCGTATTACCTGATGTGCCCCATTTTTGTCTATGGTGAAATGCTGACTGAAATAAAGTGCATTGGCCCCCTTTTCAGTTGAAATACTCTTGCACTCTATCCCTAAATAAAAGTCCGGGTTCAAAGAATCTACCATTACATCCAAAAACTGGGGTGTGAAACGATGTTGTTTAATGCGGTGGGCTATCGCTTTTATATTGCAATTCTCAAAATAATCATTGAAAGACTGCACAAGTTTCCTTTCGAATTCTGTCATAACAGCTCTTTACCACCTTTTCTGATACATTCCATCGGTATTATTTTTATAGCTTGTCTTTATTTGCGTTAATTTCATGTATGAAGTTGAACATGTAAGTTTTCATGAGTAAAAAGAGCATTGAAATTCTGCTGGCTGTGGGTTCAGTAACCCTTTTCGCCGTTATGCTTATTGTTGTGCATTCTCTTGGAATGGCAAACGAGGGATACGGTTATGTGGTGTCACTGATGATTTTTGTACTTGTAGTTTCAGTGGTAGGGCTTAAGCTCCCTTCACTGGGATAATTAGTATAAGACAGGTTAAAAAGAGAAAGCGTAAGACCCCTTGAAGGGATTCTTACTTCTTTTTGCAGAATCAGGAATTCTGCTTCATCAGGAAAGTTATGAAATCCGGGCTTAAACGGGTTTCCTTGACCATTTTGTCGATAATTTCTTCTTCGGCAAGCCCTTCTTTCCTGAATTCTTCAATACGGTCATACACACTTCTGGATACTTCAGAATACTCGTTTATGTCTTTCCTGTGTCCCCATACATCGCCTTCAAGTAAGTCAATACCCTGCATTTCAAGATACATTCTTGCAGAGCTGGATATCGTTCTTTTATAGGAGCTGGGGATGTGCAGGGCCTTTACGTTGGGACATTTCATCACAAGGGAAAAAATATCCGTATTGGATGGCCTGAATGCGAGGTGAATAATTTCCTCATTTTCATCCAGGGTCTCGATTTCTTCTTTAGAACTGACTACTCTTATTTTCATTTTAGGTCCCTTCTTCTTTGATGTCAATTTTTCAAGCGGCATAAAATCCTTTCAAAACTGACTTATAATTGTATATACATTAGTTATTCTATATAAATTTTGTTAGGCCTGATTTAATTTAAATTCAAGGCGGTTTGTATTAATATATCCTGATGTTTCATTTTTAAAATGAAACTCCCATTTAATCTCTGATTAAATGTGACTGGAAAAAGTTGAATTATGGAATATAAGGGATGTTTTTTTGTATTAGCTTTGATAAAATGAAATATTAATAAACTTACCGCCATTAAATATTCACAGGAGGTTATAGACTGAAATCTATAGATATAGGAAAAGTGCACATTGATTGGCTGGGGCATGCAGGATTCAGATTGCGTGGGGATAATCTGGTGGTATATATTGACCCCTATAACGTGGGTGGTTATATCGACTACGAAGACCAGGCCGATGTGCTGCTTATCACTCATGAGCATTTCGATCATTGTTCCCCGCAGGATATTCAGAAGGTCAGGAAAAGCACGACTACTACCCTGATTCCGACAAGTTGCAGTCTGCAGTTTCGGGGCGATGCAAGAAGAATTGAAGCCGGGGATGTCCTCAGGGATGAACTTGCAATAAAGGGATTGAATATAGAAGTAGTTGCAGCTTACAATATAGACAAACCCTTCCATCCGGCCGGAGAAGGTGTGGGTTACGTGATTGAGCTGGAAGGTTTGCGGATATATCATGCAGGGGATACAGATTTGATCGATGAAATGGCTTCCATTGAAGCTGATATCGTCCTGCTTCCTATAGGGGGATATTATACTATGGATGAAAAGGAAGCTGCAGAAGCAGTTTCATGTATAAAGCCAGCTTATGTCATACCAATGCATTATGGAAGTGTGGAGGGAACGGACGCCGACACAGATCTCTTCAAAAAACTTGTAGAAAAAAGAAGTAAAGCAAAGGTAATTATTCTTGAAAACAATAGTGATCCCTGAATATTTGAGGTAGTTTGTGTGTCTAAATCCCGAAAAAAGCAGAAAAATCTCATGAAGGATCTGGCAAAACAGAGAATTGAACGCCTTTTCAAACTTGCAGAAGCATCATACAGTGTACACCCTCACAGAAGTAACAGGTATGTTACACTTGCACGCAGGATTGGTATGCGCTACAGAATCCGTTTGCCTGCCTCCCTTCGCAGAAGGGTGTGTCGTAGTTGTAATTCTTATCTTGTACCGGGTAGTAGTTCCAAAGTGCGGCTGAAAAAAGGAACAGTGTGTATAACCTGTCTGTCATGTGGCAGGAAAATGTGCATTCCTTACAAATAATTCTTTTTTTAAAATGAGGACAGTAAGGCCTTGATAAGCAGAGCTGTAATTATGATGACAATCCCCATTGTCAGATAAATTAAGACATTACGATATACTTCCTCTTTTTCAGAACCTGGCTTAATTCCCCAGTGATTGCAACTTCCCTTTGAATCACAACCACCACAGGAAGGAGTTTCATCTTCAGGCGCAGGTCTTTGGATAACCGGGAGTTTTTTCATTTTATCTGACATGTATTAACTTTCTATGTTTTCATTGATAAAACTATTGAAAAAATGATTAACGACGAGAGGGGGATTCGAACCCCCGAGGTGGCGAGCACCACAGGATTAGCAATCCTGCGCCATACCGGGCTTGGCTATCTCGTCCCGGGTAAGCAGTCCATAAGCCAGTCATATATATAAGATTTTGCTTGTATAAAGTGGCAGGCATGCATCCGGTTGCCATCATTCTCATTTTCCAGGGGACTGTGACCTCGCCTCCACCCCGCAACCCTGAGAGCGATGTATGTTCGCGGTAAGTCTGCTCCCTTCCGGGCCTCGACCGGTTTCCACGGTAAAGATAGAGGGCTGATTCTCCAACCAACCTCTCTAGCAACATCATCCAAACAGGACGGAGTTTCTTAGTTGAGGTCACAGGCTTGAAAATAATCCTGATGACTTCCTTCAGCTTCGTCTCCCGCATATCGGCGATTTCGGGTTACAGGTGACGCCGACCTACCCAGACTAGCCTGCCACCCTTAAATGTGGTTTGATGCTTATAAAATTATTCCTCTGCAGATGCGTTCTCCAATAGTCAACTACCCCTCCCTTACGGGAGGGGCTTGAATGTCAATTAAGCATTCGTCCGGGTGGCTGACAAGCACCCCTGAGATTCCAGGATATACCTGTAATCCCGTGTTTTGTGTTCAATATTCATTGCACCAATCAGGTCGGCATTGTTCTCATAACCACATTTTTCACATCTGAAAGATAACCTGTTACGATTATTTTTTGAGATGTGGTTACACCGAATACATGTTTGAGAGGTATACGATGGGTCAACATAATGTGTAATTATACCTGCTTCTCTTGCTTTGTATTCAATGAATGTTTGTAATTGGCGGAAAGCCCAACTACTGTGGTTATGTCTTCTCTTTTTGGGAGTTTTGGAAAGAGTGGAATCACGTATTCCTGTTAAATCTTCCAGACCTATTACTGATACTTTGTTTTCAATTGCGAATCTCACAATTTCTTTTGAGATTGTGTGGTTTACATCTCGCATAAGACGTTTCTCTTTACCTGCAATATGTTTCAACATACGTTTTGCAGATAAAGTTCCCTTCGATTGTAAACGTGCTCGCATTGATTTGTACTGGTTGCGAAGATTCTTAATTTCACCACCCGCAAAAAACTACATTTTTTGTCAGTGGTAGAAGCAACAGCAAGATAGTTCATACCAACATCTATACCCATGAAGTAGAAGCATCTGTTATTTGTTTATCAGGAGTTTCTTTCCCAACAGATAAATGGAAATAATAATCTTCGTCTTTATGTTTTACAACTTTGGATGCCTGATATTTCCATGAACCATCAAAATACTGTTTTGCATAGTCATAATTCAAAATGGAATATGCTTTTCTTCCGTTAATAGTGGTTATTTTAACCATATTTTCATCAATTACAAAATCCCTTTTGTAAGAAAAGGTCATTGATGATGGCGAAAATCGTACTTTTTGCCATTTTGCCTTTTTCTGTTTATGTAATGTTTTGTAACATTCTGCCACCTGTCCTGGGATATTACAACTCATCTGGGATTTTAATTTTAATGTTTCACGAAGATAGGAGTAAACTTCCTGCTGTAATTTCATTGCTGGAATTGGTTTACCCTTGTCAAAAACGATTTCAGAAGCATAATTCATTCCATCTGAATATTTCTGCATAGTTTCCACTAAATCGTTATCAGGATTTGCTATTTTTAAGATAACTGTTTTAGTGAGAAACATACAATAGTATGTTCACTTACTTATTATAAAAAATTACTTTTGTGAAATATCAGGCGCATTCCTCTCCTACCTTACGAAAGGTGACTCCTGCTCGAAAAGTTGAAGAAAGTTAGTTATAGCTGTAAACTTAATATTAAATGGTGATTCTGTGGAGGAAATAATGGGTTTTGTGACAGGGAATACGAATCGACAAAAACTTCTTGAAATGCTGGGTTCTAAAGGTGAACTCGAGACATCCCGTATTGCAA
>NZ_MAFX01000014.1:0-36578 GCF_001683555.1 Methanohalophilus sp. DAL1
ATCATATATACTTTCCAGTTTGATTGAATAGACTATGAACTGCTTTTCAGGGTCCCATACATCATAACTGCGGCCGACAAATATCTTTTTAGTACCATATTCATAGCCGTCTTTCCTCAACGATAAGATCGAATAGCCTTCTTTTCGGTTTATCTCCAGTACCTTCAGGGAATAACCATTATCAATATCCAGTATCGCAGTTTTCTTCAGGGTTGCATTGTACACGTTAACATCAGTTTCCGGTGAATCCGGCGTTGAAACATTATCTGCCGATGTTTGCTCCTCCGGAATCTCCCCGTTTGAGTTTACTTCTTCTGTGCAACCCAGAAAGGAAAGGGACAGAAAGACAATTACAAGAACCGAAATCAATTTACTCTTTTGCATGACACATCCTGATTGATTTAAAAGTTGAAATATACCATTGACATTGGTTTACCAAATACTTAAGATCGAACTTATTTCAAAACTGCGGATAACCTATCCCAGCATAGCACAGGTGCAATATCAGATTCCTCTGAAAGGTCACAGCCATTCATACCTACATACTATTTTTTAGATCCATCTTCAACCATGCGAAGAAGCGGTCTATTCCATGTGCTTCTTTTCAGATATGGCCTCTAATCGATTCCTGCAGGTCTGCCTCTTTTTCCAGATTTCTCATTCCTGATATTTATTGGAATGTTTCAGCACCTGGCTAATTTTTGAATTGAATTCTTTGTGGATTCCCGAATTTCTAATGGTAGAATCATCAACTCTAACGTAAATCAATGCTGCGTTACATCATTGGGTATATCTCATGAATATACTTGATGTTATATGATTTAAGAATAATGATGTCCTTATTTCTCAAAGTACATACAGGTAATATGACCCAGAATCGATTCTTGTCCTGCAATTATTTTCACATCTTTTTACGGTTGCTAGATGTATACGTACATACGGTGCTACGCATCGTAGATGATAGTAGAATATGGGAGGCATGGATATGCCTGTAAAGGGGAAGGCGCTTAGGTGAGAATGTTTGCTGAAGATTGTATCATGTAGAATTATAACAAGCAAATTTCTTCATAAGTTACACTTTGAGATATTTTCGAGTGACAATCAGGGCAATAATATATAATTTTCGCTCACATTAACTTTCCATTTAATGCCTACCCAAAAATTCCGATAAATACATGAGAAGAGCTATAATTCCTTCTCTCCTTAGTATTTATTCCTGGTTAAAAACAGTTTAGTTTACTTTTCCTTTTTAGTCAACATGTCGCAGTCCCGACCCCAGACGAATCAGTGATGCTACTAGAATTGCTTCTTCAATTTCGGAATCTTTTAAACCTGCATTGCGAGCAAATTTTTTGTGGTGGGATACACATTCATCACATCCCACAGCCACAGCACTTGCAAGAGCCAGCAGTTTTTTAGTTTTATTATCGATAGCACCATCCTGCATTATGGTATCTTTTAAGTTCGAGAAGTCCTTTTCCCAATTCGACTCTTTGTCATCCATAGAAATAGTCATTTATGCCCTCCACTTTTTACATTTTCCATATATGCTTCTGCCCGCGGAGAAGGAAAATATACAATACTTCCGTTTTTCTCCTCTTTCTCAACGTAAAGGGCATTTTCCAACATTCCTATATGGAACTTGGCCTCCGTTTTGGTCAGTTCCATTTCATTTTGCAAATCATCAAGACCCATAGGTGATTCCAGTAGAAGAGATAGTATACTTCTGCGGATATTATTCTGAAGAGTTTTCAGCCCGGTGCTGTGATCTTCAGTTGGGTTGCGGTTGAGTTTACCTTCTTTTCTGACTTTAGTAAGCCATTCCTCTTTTCTTTTCTTCATATCCTCATCAGACATAGCAATCAATAATATGTAACCATTAATAACTATATTTTTTTTGGTATTTTGCATGAACTTAGCATTTAGCGAACTTTCCCTCTCCTAGATGTCAAGCAGGGTGTATCAAGGGTCAGGAATCGTGTTATTGCCAGAGTCTTCAGGGAACTTGACCTGATAGAGCAGTGGGGTAGTGGTTTCCGTCGTGTACTGAAGGAAGCTGAAGAACCTGGGCTCCCCCAGCCGGAGATAATCGAGATAGGTATGAGAGTGAGGTTTATTGCCTACCTGGCAGATTCCATTGCGGAATCCACAGAAAACCATGCCGGTAAAGAAGAAACTTCATGCAGGGCAGGCGAACAAGTAACCGAACATGTAACCGAACAAGTACAGTAGTTAGCGAACTTTCCCATCTTCTAATTGATCTATCTCAAACGCTGTTCCAACACCTGAATCCTGAGTTTTTCCTCAACCAGTGTTAAATAAATCAATATAATGAATCCTGCAAACCTGAAATTATCTCCATCAATTATTGGTGGTCCCATTCAAATCCAGGTGAGATGTTTTTTCTGTAGGTACCTTGAGAGTGATAATATATAGCTTTACTTTCTTAAGATACTATCATAAGTAAATAAAATAAACAAGGTCTGTTAATACAAAATGGACAATCTTAACAATTAGAAAAACACCTATACACCATAAAAAATATTCAATAACCATGACCATCGAAGAACGCCTAGATGCACTTGAAGATACCATCCAGAATGAGGATTTTCTACAAGGCAAAGGATTGGGGAATGAAGTTCCTTTTTGGATATTTGATTATCCACCAGAGAAAGAAATGCTTATACGTTCCAGGATTCCTAAATTAAAAGAGAACTTGAAACTTAAATCAATAAATATCCTGGAGATTGATCTGTATGAACTGTGTCTTGAAATTATCACAGCAAAAATTCCTATGGAAAGAATACTTCAATTTGAAGCTGACAAAGGATCTGACAAGTTGCTTGATAAATTAAGATTGATGCTTAAACCTGCAAATATTCAGAGAGCCATCAGGAAAAAAATTGGTTATTTTGGTGATGTGAATATTATTATCATCACAGGGGTAGGCAAAGCCTGGCCTCTTATCAGGTCGCATTCAATCCTGAATAATTTACAGCCAGTTGTGGATGATATGCCGCTGATATTATTTTATCCCGGAAAATACAGCGGACTGGATTTAAGCTTATTCGGTAAGTTCAAAGACGGAAACTACTACAGGGCTTTCAGGCTTGTGGATGACAGTGCGATAGACAGCTGAGGGTGGGAATATGACTAATAATATTATGATACAGGATCTTTTTGAGAAGGATATAAAAAGGGATATTAAAGGAGTTATCAAGGTCGATCAGTATGACGAAGATGTTGTCTATACCGAACTTGATGAATATGTAATCACAAGAGAGACAGCAAAACACCTGGATGTATTTTTCCAGCGCTATTATGATGCAATGCTTACTCCCACAGATAAAATCGGTGTGTGGGTTTCCGGCTTCTTTGGATCCGGTAAATCACATTTTATCAAAATGCTGTCTTACCTCCTGGAAAACCGTAATGTGAAAGGTAAAAATGCTCTTAACTTTTTTCAGGAGAAAGTTGAGGACCCATCAATCTACAGCAATATTGAAAATTCCGTTAATTTTGGCACCAAGGACGTAATACTCTTCAATATTGATTCTAAAGCCAATACTATCCATGCAGAACCGGAACCGATTGTCAATATTTTGATGCGAGCTTTTAATGAAAAGCGAGGTTTCTATGGAGATGTATTCTGGATAGCAGAGCTTGAAGAGGACTTGACTGAAAAAGGATTATATGAGCAGTTCAAACTTGAATTCCAGAAGATTGCAGGGGATTCCTGGGAGGAGAGGCGAGATTCATATGCTTTTGAACAGGATGCTATAATTGATGCTCTGGTTGCCTGTAATTATCAGAGCAGAGAATCATTGAATACTCTCTTTGACAATGATGGAGCGAACTATCATCTGGATGTAGAGAAGTTTGCCCAAAAGGTTAAGAAATACTGTAAATCCCAGGGAAAGGACCATCAGGTTATTTTCCTGATCGATGAGATCGGGCAGTATATTGGTGAAAATAGTCAGATGATGCTGAATCTGCAGACCATTGCGGAGGAGTTGGGTACAAAACTGGCAGGAAAAGCATGGCTGGTTGTTACTGCCCAGGCGGATATTGATACTATTACAGAAGACCGTGTCAAAGGTTATGATTTCTCAAAGATCCAGGGGCGATTCGACACCAGGTTGAGTCTTTCCAGTGCCAATGTGGATGAGGTTATAAAAAAGAGAATACTTGCCAAAAAGCAAGAGTATCATGCAACTCTTGCCGCCTTTTTTGCTGAGAAGAGATATGAACTTAAGAATCTGCTGGCTTTTTCCAAAGGCTGTGCAGAGATGAAATTCTATAGTGGAGATGAGGATTTCATTGATGTGTACCCCTATATACCTTACCAGTTCTTTGTCCTGCAGAAGGTGTTTGAGAGAATCAGAAAAAGTGGGTTTACAGGTAAGCATCTGGCCAAAGGTGAACGTTCGATGCTTAATGCTTTCAAAGAGGCTACTGAAAAGTATGCTGAAGAGAATCTGGGCAGGCTGATTCCGTTCTATTCTTTCTATGATACTGTGGAGAGTTTCCTTGATCCCATTATCAAGTCTACGATCACTCAGGCTCAGGACAATTCAGAGTTGGAGGAGTTTGACAACCAGATTCTCAAGTTATTGTTTTTGATAAGAAATGTAAAAGAAGTGGTTCCAAATCTTGACAATCTGGTCGTACTTTCAGTAAGTTCTGTCGATGAGGACAAGCTGGAATTGAAGAAAAAGGTGGATGAATCCCTTAAAAGGTTGGAAAAACAGACCCTTATCAGTAAGTCTGGAGAGAGGTATCATTTCCTGACCAATGAAGAACAGGAGATAAACAGGGAAATTAAGAATACTGAAGTGGAGAATTACCGTATTCTGGATACCATTTATACGTATGTTTTCGGCGATTCCAGCGAGGTATGTCCTGCCAGGTATAAGGATTACAAGTTCAACAGAGCAGTGGATGAAAAGTACAAATCTGCTGGCGCCGACCTGTCTGTTAAGTTCCTGACACCTCTTTCAGATGAATTATATCATAAAAGTGATCAACAATCCCTGTCCGGAGATGTGTTGAGCAATGTGGATTCCAAGGACACTTTATTATTTGTTTTCCCGCAGGATAGTAAAGTAGTTGACTTGGTCCGCAACCATCTGAAGATAGAGAAATATCTGCGTCAAAACACTGCAAATTCGAGCATAAAAGAGATCAATGATATACTGCATTCCAAGGATAAGGATAAGGATAAATTAATTGATGAGGCTAAAGGGGCAGTATTTGAAAGTGCAAAGAATGCACGCGTTTTTGTTGATGGGAAAGAAGTTAACAGTATTGAAAAGAAGAACCCGAAGGAGAGAGTTAAGGATGGGCTTGATATCCTTTCCCAGAATGTTTACAGCAAGGCTTCCTATGTAACCTACGACTATGAGTCGGATAGGGATGTTTTGCGAGTGTTGAAATCAGATGACTTGGAAAAATTCGGAGCTGGGACTTCTGATACAAACAAGAATGCTCTTGCGGAATTACGTGATTATATCAAAATCAGGCATCAGAAGAATGATAACCTGGTTTTGAAGGATATCAAGGAGAGGTTTTCGAGCAAACCCTATGGCTGGAAGGATATGACCATTGCAGGGCTTGTTGCCACTCTTTTTGCCAATGAGGAAATCAAGCTTTCCTACCAGAAAACTGCTTTGATCCTTAAATCCGAGAATGCTGATGAGATTGCCCGCTATCTTACCAAGAGAGAAGATGCTGACAGGATAGTTGTAAAGATTCGGGAAAAGTCCAATCAGCAGACAATAAAGGCTGTCAGGGATGTATTGAATGATGTTTTTGACAAAACGGCAATTCCTGAAAAAGAGAATGAACTTTTTAAATATACAAAGCAGGTTTTCAGTGAGAAAAGGGATGCTGCAGAAAAATATGCTGGCCGTTATCAGGAAGTGGAAGCCTATCCTGGCAGAGAAGAGATCAGGGCTTACAGTGATTTCCTGAAGGAGATAAATCAGATAAATGATCCTTCTGATTTTTTGCAGGAGGTTGCCGATAAGAAGGATGAATTGGTGAGATTGAACGAAGAAGCCAGACCTACAATCAGTTTCTTTGAAAGCCAGATGGTTGATATTTTCAGTAAGATGTACAAGAGAGCAGATAATTATGAGCGAAATCTGCAGTTTCTCGATGCAGATATGCAGAGTAATGTGCGGACTGTAAAAGAAATCCTGAAGATGGACAAACCCTATGGACGTATCAAGGAATTACCCCAACTGGGAAGCAAAATTGATGATGCTCTACAACACAGTCTTGATGCTCTAAAGGAAGAGGCATACGAGAAATTGGAAGAACACAAGAGAGAAGTTGCCGGAGAAATCGATTCTTATGGAATCCTGGAAGGGGATCTCAAAGATCGCATTTTGCAGCGCTTTGATAATCTAAGGGACAGGATTGCAGCATGTGAGGAATGTGTCTATGCAAAGAACCTGAATGATTCTATCGATGATTTGTACAGGGATGTTAGTGAGGAGATTGACAGGCAAGTACAGATTATCCGGGAAAAAAGTGTTGATGATGATGGAGAGGAACAACCTCGTGTGAAGCCTACAAAGGTTGTTAAAGCATCGGAATTTACAAGCCAAAAGAAAATCGAGACCGAAGAAGACCTGGAAGAATATCTGGATGATATTCGCCAGCAACTGAAGAAATTGCTTGAAGAAAATAAAATCACAGTAATTTGATAAAGAAACGAATATAGAGATGTGATTTGCAGGATGGAATTTATGCGGTTGGCGATATCTGAAATGGTTAAACTGCCTGAGGGTAAAACACTGGAATTTAAACGTGATGTATCCTCACCAAAAAATATACTGAAGTCCCTCGTAGCATTTGCCAATACTGCAGGAGGGAGTCTGTTCATTGGTGTTGAGGATGGGACAAAGGAGATAATAGGAGTCTCGAACCCGCTTGATGAGGAAGAGCGGCTTTGCAATCTTATTGCTGACAGTATTTCGCCCCGGCTTGTTCCAAATGTTGAGTTGATGACAGTGGAAGGTAAAACCGTGCTGGGTGTTGAGGTATATCCCAGTGGTTCACGTCCTCACTGGATCAGTCGAGAGGGGCATATCGACGGGGTTTATGTAAGGCTTGGTTCCACTAACAGAAAAGCTGATAGGGAACTTATAGGTGAACTTCAGAGAAGTGCTTCAGGTATCTCTTTTGATGAGATGCCTATGCCTGATCTGTCTCCTGATGAACTTGATATCGATGTTGCTAAAAAGCGCTTTAAGGGTGTACGGGAGCTAAGCGAAGAGGAATTGATAACGCTCAAGCTCCTGATCCGGGAGGAGGGCAGACTGGTTCCGAGCACAGGTGCAATGCTTCTCTTTGGAAAACAGAGGGATTTCCATTTCCCTGATGCATGGATACAGTGCGGGCGCTTTAAAGGAAAGGATAAGGCATACATTTTCGACCATACTGAGATCCATGAAGATCTGCCGGGCTCTGTTGATTCCGTAATGCTCTTTTTGAAAAAACATGCTTTCAGAGGTGCTGATTTCTCAGATATCCGGCGCAAAGATGTGTGGAGCATTCCTCTTACTATACTACGTGAGGCTCTTATCAATGCCATCGTGCATGCCGATTATTCCCAGAAGGGGGCACCTATCAGAGTGTCCTTCTTTGATGACAGAATAGAGATAGAAAATCCCGGCATACTCCTCCCGGGCATGACCATTGAAGATGTCAAGCAGGGTGTATCAAGGATCAGGAATCGTGTTATTGCTAGAGTCTTCAGGGAACTTGACCTGATAGAGCAGTGGGGTAGTGGTTTCCGCCGTATCCTGAAGGACGCTGAAGAACTCGGGCTACCCCAGCCGGATATAATCGAGATAGGTATGAGAGTGAGGTTTATTGTCTACCTGGCAGATTCCATTGCGGTATCCACAGAGGGCCATGTCGGTAAAGAAGAAACCCCGTCCCGATCAGGCGAACAAGTAACCGAACAAGTAACCGAACAAGTAACCGAACAAGTAAGAACTTTAGTTATCAGCCTTGAAGATAAGGCATTAGGAAGGAAAGAAGTAATGCAACGTGTCGGTATAAGTAGTCGTTCGACGTTTGTTTATGATTACCTCCAGCCCGCTATCCAGTCAGGCCTGGTTGAAATGACACAACCGAATTCACCAAAAAGCCCGACCCAAAAATACCGCCTGACTGCGAAGGGCCGGGAATACCTGCAAGAAGATAAAGATACAAAGTTATGAGATTCAAGGTGGTCTAATGGATAAAAAAAGTATCATTACATTTTCCAATTCATTACGAAAGCAACTGGAGCAGGAAGTAGAGGATAGGGCTGCCTTTTACGGTATCCGAGCGGATAAAGTGTCGCCCGTGGATTCAGAACATGCGGATTCCATTGTTATCGGAGGTAAGGTCTACAATAAGAAGATCAAAAAACAACGTGCAAGGCTTGTGAAGGAAGTTGCCGAGAAGGGTTATGAGCAGGTAATGGACGAGGTGACCTATACCTGGTTTAACAGGTTTGTGGCCCTGAAGTTCATGGAGGTCAATGATTACCTACCTGTAAGGGTATTTTCCTCGTCAGAAAAAGGAAGAGCGGAACCTGAAATCCTGACAAAAGCTGCAGACCTGGATTTTTTGCAACTTGACCTTGATTACGTACTGGACCTCAAAGCCGAAGGCAAGGATGAGGAACTCTATCACTACCTGATCTTCAAAATCTGCAATTACCTGCATGAGATTATGCCATTCCTATTCGAGCATATCGAGGATTACACGGAATTACTCATCCCGGAATACCTGCTCCATACTGATTCTGTCCTTGTGAAATTGAATGAGATTATTCCTGAAGAGGACTGGAAGGAAGTCGAAATCATCGGCTGGATTTATCAGGATTACGTGGCACCCCGCAAGGAAGAGGTGTTTGCCAACCTGAAGAAGAATGTGAAGATCAATAAGGAGAATATTCCAGCAGCTACCCAGTTGTTCACTCCGAAGTGGATTGTAAAGTACATGGTGGAGAATTCACTGGGCAGATTATGGCTGGAATCCAATCCAAATCCCACTCTGCAGGACAAGTTTGAATATTTCATCGACCAGGAGACCCCTGAACCGGAAGAGAAGGTCTACAGCCCGGAGGAAATCACCCTGCTGGACCCGGCGATGGGCTCAGGCCATATTCTGGTCTATGCCTTTGATGTTTTTTATGAGATCTACCGCTCCATGGGCTATCTGGATAATGAGATCGCTCCCCTTATCCTGAACAAGAACCTCTACGGTCTGGAGATAGATGACCGGGCCACCCAACTGGCAGGATTTGCCCTGATGATGCAGGCTCGCAAATACGACCGCAGATTATTCGAAAAAGACATCCAGCTCAATCTCTGCTCCATCCAGGAGACCAACAATATAGATTACATCCCCGAGCAGAAGTATCCAGAACTGCACCGCCTCATCGAATTCTTCGAGGATGCCAAGGAATACGGCTCCATCCTCAAACTTCCCAAGTTCGATTTCGACAAGATCGATGCCGAATACACCCAGTTCAGCAAAAATCCTGCTATAGATACTTTCGGAGATGTGCCAAACAGCCCGGTTGCCATCATCAAACAGGCCAAACTGATGAGCAGTCAGTATGATTGCGTGGTGACGAATCCGCCGTATATGGGTAATAAAGGAATGAATCCGGTTCTCAAGAAGTACGCTAAAGATAATTATCCGGATAGCAAATCCGATCTGTTTGCTATATTTATAGAACACGGTTTTGATCTTACAAAAGAAGCCGGTTATAACACAATGGTAACAATGCAGAGCTGGATGTTTTTATCATCTTACGAAAATTTCAGAAATAAACTTCTTAATAATTATTCAATCCAGTGCATGGTACATATGACAAATATGGTCATGAGAATTGCTTTTGGAACTGCCGCTACTGCATGGAAAAAGGCAAAAAGACCTGAGTTCAAAGGTCATTTTTCCTATGTCCGTTACGAAGATTTAGATGAAAATGGTGAACCTGAAGATTTCCCAATTCAAAACGAACGCCTTACCACTGCCTCCGCCGCCGATTTCAAGAAGATTCCTGGGAGCCCAATTGCTTATTGGGTGAGCGACGCTCTACTGAACGTTTACGAAAAATCAACCACTTTAAGTAAAATAGCAACACCTCGCCAAGGACTTGCCACAGCAGACAATGACCGATTCTTACGTTTGTGGTCAGAATTAAACATAAAAAATGTAGGTTTTGGTTTTCGGTCGAGAGAAGAAGCAAAAGAATCGGGATTAAAATGGTTTCCATATAATAAAGGCGGAGAATATCGAAAATGGTATGGTAATCAAGAATTTGTTTTAAATTGGGAAAATGATGGTTATAATATCCGCAATTATTTTGATTCTAATGGTAAACTTCGATCTCGTCCACAAAATACAGAGTATTATTTTTTGCCATCTGTAAGTTGGTCGAAGGTAACTAGTAGTGGATTTTCTTTAAGGTATTATCCAAAAGGTTTTATTTTTGATGTTGCTGGTTGCTCAATATTTCTGGATAGAGAAGAAGAAAGAGAAATGCTTCTTGGTTGTATGAACTCTCAAATTATGACAAAAGCAGTCAACTCTTTGTCACCGACACTAAACTTTGAAGTAGGCCAGGTTGCAGATTTCCCATTACCTATAGATGTTATCAATAAAGCTTCTAACTTTATTTCGCCTATTACGAAACTTATACATATATCAAAATCCGACTGGGACTCCTACGAAACCTCTTGGGACTTCACCACCTCACCATTCCTTCAAACCGAATTCCATCGTCCAACCCTCGAAGAAACCTACACCAACTTCCGCGCTCACTGGAAGGAAATGGCTCTGGAAATGCAGCGACTGGAAGAGGAGAACAACCGTATTTTCATTGAAGCCTACGGGTTGCAGGATGAAATGACACCAGATGTGCCACTTTCAGAAATCACATTGACCTGCAACCCCTATTATCGCTATGGAAATAACAAATCAGAGGAAGAACTGGAAACACTTCTGCTTACTGATACCATTAAAGAGTTCATCTCCTATGCAGTCGGTTGCATCTTCGGGCGATATTCTCCGCATAAGGAAGGACTGATCCTTGCCAACCAGGGAGAAGGGATGCAGGAGTTTCTGGAAAGAGTGCCTGATGCAGAGTTTTTACCGGATGAGGATGGCATTATTCCCATACTGGATGAGGAGTATTTCACCGATGACATTGTGGGCAGGTTCAAGGAGTTCTTGAAGGTGACCTTCGGGCAGGAGAAACTCTCGGAGAATATGGATTTCATTGCACAGGCACTTTCCTCCGGGAGTAAGAAGAAAACGAAGTCTTCCGAGCAGGTCATCCGGGATTATTTCCTCAAGGATTTCTACAAAGACCATGTGAAGATGTACAAGAAGCGGCCAATTTACTGGTTGTTTACTTCAGGGAAGAAGCGGGCGTTCAATGCACTGGTCTACATGCACCGCTATGACAGGACCACGCTTGCCAGGATGCGGACGGAGTATCTGCTGGAACTGGAAAGGAGAATGGATGCTCAAAGGCAAAGGTTTTCCAGTGAGGATGCCCGGAATGCAAAGGAGAAGGCGAAACTGGCCGGGTATATCGAGGAGATCATGGCTTATGATGAGGTGCTCAAGAACAAGGCGGATGCTTACATTGAGATCGATCTGGATGACGGGGTCAAGGAGAATTACAAGTTGTTCGAGGGTTTGGTGGGGAAGATATGAAATATGATGATAAAAATTTGGAATATTTTAATAACACTGAATTGTTTCAGTCAATTACTACTAAAAAACAATACAAGCTTATTGATTTAAATGAGATGGAGATTTGCTACTTAAAGCAAATAATACATGATTTAGAAAAAAGTAATGATGTAATTCTCTGTTGCAGAGGAGATTCAAAAAAGAACCATTCCGAATTCATCTCAAAAGATTTGTATGATTTTTTTGTTGCAGGAACAAAATCAAAATATCACGAGGAGGCACCTGAATATTTATATGATCACTGCGAAATTAATGACGAATTCAATTTGGAAGCATTGGTCGAAAAATGTAATAGTATTCTTGAAGATATTAAGGAATGTAACTCAGATGTGGAAGGAAGAATAAATCCTGAATATGTTTCGGAGATGAAAAAGCAGAGCATAGGAGTTCAAAATGATTTTCGATTTCTTTTATTGTCTTTTTTACATAATAAAGGCATGACTTATGCAGATGAAATTGATTCCGATTTCAAACCCTATTCATGTTTTGTATCTCTAGCTTACAATAAATCAAAATATGATACTGCAAAAAAATATGCTTTAGGCAATAATAAAATAAAAAATAAGGACGGACTTATCTATATTTATATTGTTCAGAAAAATTGGAAGAATTACATTACTATAGAAGAAATGACATCAATTTTGAATGATTGTGGTGTAAAATGGAAAAAGGGTCTTGATGAAGAAATAATGATTATGAATGGATTGTATCCTCATTTCTTAGTAGGTTTTTTCGAAATGAAGAATGAAAAATGTTCTCGATTTATATTAAATTCATGGTTTCATAAGCAAATAAAACATGATTTGGAAAACTTAGATACAAGCAAATACACTAAAGGAATGTATGTAAATCAAGAAGATTTTGAACAATCTGCACAAAGACTAGGTTATAACACTGTTTTTTTGAGAAATAATATACTCAATGGAAATGAATTTATTCTGAGTAATGGAGAAACTAAAAAAACAATTGAAAGACTTCAATGAATTACAAGGGACTTAAAACCATGCTCAACGCCGAAAAGACCGCACAGGCCATACTCAAGAAATTCAACGATACCGAAGGATACAGTGACCGCAGGATCGTCTTCTGGTATGATAAGGACGAGACTGCAGCAGACGGTGGGCTTGAGGAGATCGAACCGATTCTCGAGGAAAACAATATCCAGGTCCACAGGCTTGAGCAGAACTTCTTTGAGACCAAGAAACTCATTGAAAAGGATAAACCTGATACCCATTTCCTGATATATTCATCCAGGGCCGAACCGCAGTCTGATAAAAACTGGTTGCTCGATATACAACTGTACTCCGAGAGATTTGAAAACAGCCGGATATCCGATATTAAGAGTGAATTTGGCATCGAAGGCTATGATCTGGATAACTTCCTGGAAGAGCATTACAAGTTCTTTGAAAGTAAGGCACGTGTGGAGCCATTCCGCAAATTATATGACCCAAAATGGCGCCAGGATGAAATGGTACTGGGCTTTCTGACAGTGCTCACAGGTTCAGATACCATCGATTTTAAAGACATAGTCCGCAAACTATTCCTCAAATCCCTGTATGAAAACGAAAATCCCGCCTGGGCCGAAATACAAAGACTCAACCTTGAAGACGATTTCTGGGAACTCGCAGGCAAATACTTCGGATTTATACAATCTGATCCCACATTACGCAAACTATTTTTGAGCATCCTCCTAACCCACATAAAACGAAACACGGTTCTTCCGCTGAAGAAATATAAAAACTACATCAACTCCATGAGTAATGAATGTGAGATATTCATCCGCACATGGATGGACCACTCCAAAGATGGGATTTACTTTGATCAATACAGCAGAGAAACCTTTGAAGACAGCCAGCTCAAACTCGAAAAATACCTCAAGCAGGAAATCAAAGAAACTGAACCTTGCGATTACCTGGATGCAGAAGCCTTTGACGTATTCGATCGAGCAATCATAAGACAGATCGTGGACAGTTTATGTAACGATCTGGAAGAATATGAAAAATATCTGGACTGGATCTTCCAGAGAAAATCCAAACACTGGTATCCGCAATTCCAGCATATCTACAGTGCCCTGGAATATGCAATCAAACTCCATAGGTTTGCCAAAGGGTTTGAAAAAACGCTTGCTTCCTGTAAAGACGTACGTGGATTCATAGCCCGCTATGAGAAAGACCTCTACCAGATGGATTATTACTACCGTAAATTTTACTTCCACTATGATCTCGACAACAAGACAGACATTCTTGCAAATATAAGAGAACGTGTGGAAAACCTGTACAACAATAACCTTATCGACAAAATGCTCGGCCACTGGAGCGAACTGATCGATACAGATGTTGGCGATTACTGGAAAGTAGAACTTGCAGACAGACAGGATGAATTCTACAAGTTATATGTACAAAACACCATACAAAAGAATGACAGGGACAAAATTGCAGTCATAATTTCCGATGCAATGCGCTACGAGATCGCTGTAGAACTTCAGGATGAACTCAATCAATCCACTAGAGGCACAATGCAACTCAAAACTATGGTGGGTTCTCTTCCATCTTATACCAGATTGGGAATGGCGTCCCTGCTTCCACACGATTCATTACAACTCAAGGATAACCATTATTTGGCCGATGGTATTAGCACTGAGGGCACTGCCAACAGGGCAAAGATTGTGGACAAGACAATTCCTGACAGCGTAACCCTGACCTCTGAAGATGTATTAAATCTATCAAGAGATGAAGCTCGCGAAAAATTTCAGGGAAAGCGTCTTTTCTATATTTATCACAATGTCATTGATTCCACCGGTGACAATGAATCTTCGGAAGACAAAGTATTCAAAGAGACAGAAACTGCTATTCAAGAAATTCAAAAAATCATTGAAAAACTCACCAACTTCCAGATTCTGAATAATGTTATCGTCACAGCTGATCACGGCTTCATCTACAGACGGGATGACCTGGAAAGTGTCTACAAACTCGATAAAGCAACTTTTGACAAAGACAGAATTATCGACTCTAAAAAACGCTTCATCCTTACTACAGAAAACATCGATGTGATGAATACCCACAAATTCAAGATAAACAATCTTGTTGAAACAGAAAACAATCTTTATGCCTATGTCCCGGTAGCTGATCTGAGATTCAGGATGCAGGGGGGAGGACTTAAGTTTGTTCATGGGGGGCTGGCTCCCCAGGAAATAATCATTCCTGTCCTCAAATATAGCTATAAAAAGAGTTCACAGCTGGCAAGCAAAGGAATCAAAAAAGGCAAAGTTGGAGTAACTGTTACCAATCCGGGTCGAAGGATCACAAGCAATTCCTTCTCTGTAAACCTGCTGCAGACTGAAAAGGTAAGTGACAAACTTAAACCTTTGAAAGTCCGTATAGCCCTCTGGGACAGCGAATTTGATGGTGAGAAGGTAAGTGATGAAAAGACCGTGATCTTGGAACGTTCCTCAGAAGAACCTACAGAACGCCAGCAGAAGGTCATATTAACCCTTGGGAATAATGTAGAGAACAAAACATATTATCTCAAGTTGATAGACGATGATCCAACTGCGATTAATAAGAATGTAATAGAGCCGATACCTTTTGAAGTAGATCTACTACTGAAAGATGATTTTGATTTTTGAGGCAGAAAAATGAACGGGACAGAAATTGATACATCCATTGATGAGAAATTGCAGCAATACTTTGCAGGCCGTGTGGTACGCAAAGACCTCACCAAAATGATGAAAGTAGGCTACAATGTGCCGGTTTATGTCCTTGAATACCTGCTGGGTTCAAACTGTGCCACCGATGATGAAGAGCTTATAGCAGCCGGTGTAGAAAAGGTAAAAAACATCCTGTCCCGAAACTATGTCAGACCGGATGAAGCTGAAAAGATAAAATCCCGTATCAGGGAAAGTGGTTATTACACAATAATAGACAAGGTAACTGTAAAACTGAATGAGAGACGAGATGTCTATGAAGCTGTATTTTCCAATCTGGGAATTGTCCAGGTGGAAGTTGAATCTGATTATGTAATGCGCTATGATAAACTTCTTGGTGGCGGTATCTGGTGTATCGTCAAAATGGAATATGAACCAGACCAGATGGGTTCACCCTTCACAATTTCGGACTTAAAACCCATTCAACTGCCCAACATCAATGTAAACGAGATCCTTGAAAACAGGAACTTTTTCACAAAAGAAGAATGGATGGACGTCCTGCTGCGCTCTGTGGGAATGGAGCCTTCCAATCTCGAAGAAAGAACAAAGTGGCATCTTATTGAAAGGCTTGTACCCTTTGTCGAAAACAACTATAATATGTGCGAACTCGGCCCCAGGAGTACAGGCAAGTCCCACGTTTACAAGGAAATTTCTCCCAATTCAGTCCTTATCTCCGGGGGACAAACCACTGTAGCAAACCTGTTCTACAATATGTCCACACGTCAGGTAGGACTGGTGGGCATGTGGGATGTTGTGGCCTTTGATGAAGTTGCAGGTATCAATTTCAAAGATAAGGACGGCATCCAGATTCTGAAAGACTACATGGCTTCCGGGTCCTTTGCCAGAGGTAAAGAGCAGATCAATGCCAACGCCTCTATAGCCTTTGTAGGTAATATCAACCAAAGCGTATCCTCTCTTTTAAAAACACATCACCTGTTTGCTCCCTTCCCAGAGGCAATGAATAATGACAGCGCTTTTTTTGACAGGATACATTATTATCTTCCGGGCTGGGAGGTCCCAAAATTTAGGCCTGAACACTTCACCGACAAACATGGTTTTATTGTAGACTATATTGCCGAATTCTTCCGTGAAATGCGTAAATATTCCTATGCAGACAGTCTATTCAACTATTTCAAGATGGGGTCCAATCTGAACCAGAGAGACGTAATCGCTGTGAAAAAAACCTATTCAGGGCTTGTTAAATTAATCTATCCCAATGGAGAAATCACCCGGGAAGAAGCTGAAGAAGTACTTCAATATGCTCTGGAAGGCAGAAGGCGTGTAAAAGAACAACTCAAAAAGATCGGCGGTATGGAATTCTTCGATGTAAACTTCTCCTATCTGGATAATGAAACCATGGAAGAAGAGTTTGTCAACGTTCCGGAAAGTGGTGGTAACAAGATTATTCCTCCAGGACTTGGAAAACCAGGTGAAGCCTTTGCTGTTGCTCCAAATGAAAACGGAAAAATCGGTGTCTATAAGTTAGAACTGCAAATTGCCACCGGGAATGGAAAATATGAAGCCACAGGGCTTAGCAGCAATTCAGCAGCCAAAGAATCTGTCAAAACCGCTATCAATTACTTCAAAGCCAATGCCAAATCTATCAGCCAATCCATATCCACCAAAGAAAGTGATTATTTCCTCAACTTCCAGGATATGTATGGAATCGGACTGGCAGATGGTCTGACACTTTCCGCTTTTATCAGTCTATGTTCCGGAGCCCTTGACAAGCCACTGCATGAACAAACTGCCATAATTGGAGACATGACAATAGGTGGCTCCATTAATGCAGTGGATAATTTGGCAGACCTTCTCCAGGTATGTCTTGATGCCGGAGCAAAGAAAGTATTGATTCCTTCTGCTTCCACATCAAGGCTGGGAAGTGTACCACCTGAAGTGTTGAGCAAGTTCCAGCTATCTTTTTATGATGACCCGATAGATGCTGTGCAGAAAGCGTTGTTCTTTATGTGATCATTAGCTAATATTTGAGTAGATATTTATACACAAGTATTCATGAAAATCTACAAACAACAAATAGCAAAACTTCTTTATATGATATCTAAAATCTGTAAATAAATGAAACTAATTCAATTTGATGGAGCTGCAATACCAAATCCCGGTAAAAGAGGAATCGGAGCAGTTCTTCTTGACAATGGACAAGTCCTACATGAAATATCCGAAATGCTTGAAGGGACTGGCACTAATAATGAAGCAGAGTACAATGCCCTAATTCAAGGATTAAAAAAGGCACAAGCCCTTGGTTGGACTGACATCAATGTACAGGGAGATAGCAAACTTGTAGTAAATCAAGTCAATGGGAAATGGTCTGTAAAAAGTGATAATCTTAAAGGTCCCTGCCAGATTGCTAAAAAACTAGTCGGACAGTTCAATTCAATAAAACTGGAATGGATTCCTCGAGAGCAGAATGAAAAGGCGGACTATGCAGCCTCAAAAGCTCTGGGATTTCAAAAAGACCCTCATCATAAGAAATATCCGAAAAGACCATCAAATAAAGGAAATAAGGATACAAACGATTATGATTTTTAAAAAAGCAACTTACCAAAAAAATGTTGTAATTGTAAAGATATTAGCAAATGCAAACTTGTAGAGCAGAGATTTGAAAATATTTATAAGAAATAAGTCAAAGATTTGCCATCCTGTGATTTTGTTAGGAGTCAAATCAGGGAAATTGGTTGGTATTACATTTAAAGCCAAGTAATCATCCTTTCCGTGTCAGAACCTTTATCAGCCAATTTTAAGGTCTTAAAATAACTTCCATCAATAAAAAACTCAACATCAACAAAAATAATTAATGATAATGAGGCGATTAGAAATCAAAAATAGACTTATTCACCTCAATTTCTTCGACCGCCTTTTCTAAATATTCGGGAATTTTTCTCACATACCTAATATGACCATGAATTGGACATTTTTTTTGTATATGTTGAGTTCCATTACTAAATGTTTTCAAAAAGAATTTGCACTCCCTTTTGCATCTTGGACATGAAAAATCAATTTCACAATCTTGACTTTTGCTCCACATATCGAAATCACTCTAAAATCTGGTCCTATAGCTATCAAATAGTCATGTTTTTGTATTATTATTTAATTTTTGCAATTAGTCTATGTAGTAATTAGATTCTATATGTTTTCTTATGTGCACATATAGAATATTAAAATACCAAAACTATTATAATGCAACCATAAATATAAATATGAAAGAAAATACAACTGTAGTGAATAGTAAATATGAATTTTCCATCACTTTTTTATGTCGTGGTAAGGCTGAATAGTAAGATTCAAAATCACGAAGTTCTTCAGTCGATTCAAAATATTTCTTAGCTCCAAAGAATCTTTTCATCACTGCACAATCAATACAGATACTAGCATTTGTCATTCTTGTTACTTTTACATGACCTTTGCAGGTGATGGAACCACATTCTTTACAATACCATTTGGACCTAAATATGATTTTTTTTGTAATATTTGAGTTGCAAACCCTACAAAAATCAGTTTCATTTTTGGTAACGATATTATCGCTAGGTGTTTCAACAAAATAGATATTATAGTCATTTCGTTTTGCTTGTATGTTTATTTCCCATTTTGGGTAATATAAGCATTTATAATTGGATATTGTTATGTCCTTTGCTTTTGGAATGCATTCTTTTATATATTGTACATTATTTTTTCCTTTATATCTTATGTTTCTAGTATGACTGATTATAATTTCATTCATAGCAAGTTCTTTTAATTCACTTTCATTTAGTCGAAAGTCTATTTTGGAAGAAAATTGGTTTTCTGGTAATGTTTTAAAATTTATATTTGAATCATTTATTAGCAATCCAGCCAAGTTATAATCTAATAGATTTCCTCTTTCCCCATCAAAAAACAATTGTCCATTTGCCCTTTCATTGTGAATGATACCTACAGTCGTAGAAAAGTTAGCAGATATGTTGTATTCGATATAGAAAACTGGATGGAATACTGTTCGTATATTCTGTACGACTAAGTCCATTTTACTAATGGCATTAACCGGATAGAAGAAGTTTTCTAATGTCCAGTTTATTGTTTTTTCTTTTGGCGAGTAGTAAGTCGATTCATTGCTATATGCTTCAATAATCCCATTTTTTAAATCCACCTTAGCGCCGATTGCCAATTCTTTTAGTTCTCTGCCATCAATTAATCTAATTTCTATATTTTCAAGTGAATTGTTTATTTCTTGGGCATATTGAACTGCATTTGGTGAAAACGAACTTGATGTGACCACATAACCTTGTTTTTTTCCAACATGATTTAAAGTAACTACTGCAGAGTGTAATTTTTGTACAACGGGCCTTCCTATTTTACTTTGATGATGCTTGCATTCCACTACTATTTTTATTAACTCACCATTTGGGTCTTTCTTCTCCATAACAATATCTTTTCCACCGTCATTAGAACAAGGAGTAACAATAACGTTTCGAAAACCATTTTTCCTAAAAATATCAGCAACTACTTCCTCAAACTGATATCCATTTAAGGAATCTAACAAGATATTATCATCCAACACAGACCCACTCCTATCAGTAAAGCTATTTCATTCAAGTTTTAATTTATCTTCTTAGTAATCTGTATCAATATCACCAGTCAATTCTCCACCAAGGTATACCTTATTCAAAGCAGTTGAGAAACCAGACCAATCATTTTCAAAGTTCTTTATTTCATAGTTCTTACTAACTAATCTATCTTCGAGAATGCTGTTATTGTCTTTCTCAACTACAAAATCGCCTAAAACCATCTTAAGCTGCTCCCAATCATTGTAGAAATATTCCTGTAACAAAGGTATAACCCGATTATACCAAACAAAATACAATTTATTCTTGGCCTGCTCTTCTTCCAGTTCTACAACTTCACAAAAGTAACTATGCCCGATTTGATGATCTCTGTCTATTAGTGCGGATAGCATACCATTTAATTCTTTCAACAATGAACCAATATTAACTCCATCAATTTCAACATCAATAATGGAATAATCAGGCATCATTTCCAGAAAAGTAAACCTTCTCCTCAAAGCAATATCCAGCAATGCAATTGAACGATCAGCAGTATTCATCGTTCCTACTATGTAGAGATTTGAAGGTACAGAAAAATCGGTTTTTGAGTAAGGAAGTTTTATAGATATCTCATTGGATTTACCTGAACGTTTATCGTCTTCAATAAGAGTAATTAATTCTCCGAATATCTTTGCAATATTTCCTCTGTTGATTTCATCTATCACAAGAACATAATTATTCTCTGGGTCGTTTTTGGCCCTTTCACAGATGTCCTTGAATACACCGCTTTCTACCTTATATGAAACATCACCTTCATATACAATCGGTTTCAAGCCTTCTATAAAGTCTTCATACCCATATGATTGGTGGAAAGTAATGAACGTACAATAATGACCAAAGTCTTTTTCCTCATAAATTTGTTTATTTCCTGTAAAAAGGTCGATTGCTTCTGATAAGTTATTTTCTACATATTCGATTCCCTCAGGTAGCAGGTACCATTCACTACTCGAAGCCTTATCGAATAAAGTGGGAGAACTTTTGTTTTCAGTTTTTACAGTTTCACTGTTAGGATTTGAATGAGATTGTAGTTGACCCCACAAAGTTTGTGAAAAATTCCTTTCTCTTCCCCTTATTTTTTCAAAATAAAATTTTATGATATCATGATTTTTTAAATCTGGGACCTTTACCGTTTCATTTTTGCCATTTAAATAAATCGATAAAGCAACCACTTGATACCACTTCAAATCCTGAAGTAATTCTATTTTCATCTCTTCGAATGACTTAGGTTTAGATAATTGATCTTTAAGAAAAGATTTGGTGAATTGTTGAATGGCGTATGTCTTTCCTGTACCAGGCGGGCCATATAATATCACATTTTTAGTATGTACTAGTGTATTGTGGAGTAGGGATTTGTTTTGAGTAGTGATATTTGGAACATCGATATCCTTTAACCACCATAAAAATAAATCTACATCCATATAGGTTGCATCTTTCAAGCCATTGATCTTCAAATTTTGCAGAATATTTGACATATGTGGCTTCATTGCGATGTAATATTTCCCTTGATCACCTTTGCTTCCATAAGGCAGAGTTCCTTTAATGTCAATATTCATTCTTGAAAAGAAATCATCGACTACAGAATTTTTAATCCAGAAATTATTAGGTTCTTTTAAACAAAGTAATTCACTTAAAAAACCAATCCCCATATTATTGAATGATGCGAGTGTCTGATTTATGTCATTTTCATTAGGCTTTGTGCTTTCCAATGAGGTTATGAGATCTACTTTGAAATTATCGAAACCACCATTATTGGCAAATATTGATTCTATATTATAACGTGCACCATAGGCAGCATCGGTATCATTTAATATTTCAAGCATCTCTTCTTCGGTAAGTGCTTCAGAATATTGATTTGTAAGTTTTTCACGTACCATCTCACTACTTTTTATGTGCTCCTTTCGATGATTTTTTAGCTCATCGGAATCCAATTGTGAAATAAAATATTTTACCAATTGTGAAATATCCATTTTGTCTCCATTCTCCAGTTGAGCAAATATATCTTTGTATTTATTATTCATTTGAATATATCCGTTCTTTATTTCTTCCCATTTCCATTCTTCATTGACTGGAGTAATTGTTTTATTAGCAAGATTATAGGAAAGAGTAATTTGCTCATTAATGAGCCAATGAACCAATCGTGTATGGAGGTACTCAATTCCGGGATTTTCCGGATGTTGTGGATCAAGATACTTACTTGTAATTTTTCCAATTCCTAATACGGTATTTTGACCATTGATGGCGATTACTACATCCCCTTCACTCATGTCATTATAAAAGTACCAGATTGAGTTTGCATCATTAGTGCCATGATATTGTTTTACATCATCCAGAGACTCATATCCAGAATAACTTTCATCACCATCCCATCCTATTCCAATACATTTATTGTTCAAAAATTCATTCCAGAGACGACCTTTTTCCCCAGGGCGTATAAACCATTTGTTACCCATATTCATTCCTCTTCCAATATTTTTCTAATGTCTTCGATAAGTTTCTTTTTATTAACTGGATTTGTCAAATCAATCCTTAAGTCTACAGTTGCAACCTTTATTTGTTGGCCAGTCGGTTTAAGTATGTATTTTTCAATAATATGTCCATTTATTCCTGATGTACGAGGGTAAAGGAGAATGATTTTTGAGCAATCATATCTGTTAGCATAAGTGGCCATCTGATACATATCCGCCACTGAAACTCCTTTCTTTCGATCTTTCTTTTTTAATTTTTTGTACTTTGTATCAATAATGAGTTTTGTTTTTTCTCTTTTGTTGAAAAGAATGTCTGGAATAAGCCAAAATGATTTTTCTTCCTTTGAATTTCTAGCGAGTTCCTTCCTACCCATCTGTGAATAAAGATTGCAGTCCAGAAGATCTTCAGGAAGAATTGATCTGCGGTGTTTTTTTAGAAATCGTGTAATAAAGCGTTCAAAAAGCACATTCATATCAAATGTAAATGCAAAAGAACTCATGGAACCCACTGATGTCTCGACAACATTTGCATCGATAAACATTTTAGCCATATTAAATGCTGGCCGGTAATTTTCATTCAGTCTTGTGAAGATGACTTTGTTTAAGAGTGGAGTTGGGTTGGAGACATATGCGATATTTTCCATTTGATAATCAAGAATATGCAGGTTCTTTCTGTTTTCAGAATCTTGAGACTGATATTTCAATCTTCTTACAACGAATTTAAGTATCTGATTTAGTGGTATATCGGGGCTGAATTCATCATAGTTGACATAAAAATGGTGTTTTTTGAAACAATTCGAAATTATATGTTTTTGAACCATCCATTTGCCTTTAAAGTAAGGTAAATTCTCCTCTACCTCCATATACTGCTTTTGTGCTCCCTTTTTGAATACATCGATTAGATTTTTTATAAACATATAAGTTAATATCTCAAACCAGGCGGCTTTCCGAGATTGCATATGTGCGATGTCACTTTCATAGATTGGTATGTCATAACAATAATGAAGCAAATATAGAAGATTTCGCTGAGAATTTTCTATCTTTGAGGCTCTTGTCAAACCATCACTATACATTTTTGGTAATATCTCTATCGAAAGGTCACTTACTTGAATTAAACCAACATATTGTTTTGTATGAAGACCATTTCTTTTCAGAGTAAGGATTTCTCCATTTGATTCATTTAGTTTTTCGATGAGGTCAAGATGATGTGAGGATGGACCCTGAATAAAATCTGAATATGAGCGAGATTCATGTTCAAAAAGAGTTATAGAAGTATTTTGAGACATGTTTTAAAACCAATGTACATTTAATATATATTATTTATGCATATGAATTTTTCTTCCTTGATGGTTGTACCACTCACAAATCCCCTTATATTCACAGAAATAACAGTTCGGCTCTTCCTTGATCTCAAAGTCCTCGGCCTTGATATCCGCTACGATCTCCCTGACACCATCAAGTACAGAATTGATCTGTGCTTCGTCCACATCCATTAACCTGAGGTCACGGATCTTCGGATTGACATACATCAGCCCTGCTTTGATAGGATATTTTCCATACCTCTCTCTGACAGCCTGGCAGTACAGGGCAAGTTGTACATCTTCTGGCATTTTATTCTTGCTCAATGGACTTTTGCTGGTCTTGTAATCGATAACAATATATTCGCCCGCAGGGATTTGGTCGATTCGGTCAATCACTCCTCCAAACTGTGCTCCATCCAGTTTGAGATTGAACTTTTCCTCCACAGCAATCGTTTCATTGACATTACTTTCCTCAAACTCAGTTTCAATCCCTAATGGGTTTTCTAATCAGCTGTAACTAACTGTACCGTTGCATGTACCCATGCTTTATCCATGTTTCAATCCCTAATGGGTTTTCTAATCAGCTGTAACCTTCCGTCATGTCCGGTACATCATTCTCGCAATCAAGTGTTTCAATCCCTAATGGGTTTTCTAATCAGCTGTAACTTTCCAGATTCTCAGGACAATGCACATGTGCCAGGGAGTTTCAATCCCTAATGGGTTTTCTAATCAGCTGTAACTTACCCCAAGTTCCTTTGCAGAGACATACTCTCCATGTTTCAATCCCTAATGGGTTTTCTAATCAGCTGTAACCCCGCAACATGCTGTGAGAGTGGATCTTTCACCATGAAGTTTCAATCCCTAATGGGTTTTCTAATCAGCTGTAACGAGACACTCACCAACTCTATGTATCTGCAGATGTAGAGTTTCAATCCCTAATGGGTTTTCTAATCAGCTGTAACCACATAAAATCGAATAGCAGTACACCTGTGTCCTGGTTTCAATCCCTAATGGGTTTTCTAATCAGCTGTAACTTTTCAGGGCGGGTTTGCTTTTGCTGTGTCCGCTGCGAGTTTCAATCCCTAATGGGTTTTCTAATCAGCTGTAACCGCCGATATTCGAAAAACCACCGTCAAGCAAATTGATATGTTTCAATCCCTAATGGGTTTTCTAATCAGCTGTAACCCTTCCCAACCCATGAGCGGGGGCCCACGCCAGGTTTCAATCCCTAATGGGTTTTCTAATCAGCTGTAACCTTCAGGCACTCCAGGCATACTCCTACTTTTTATAACTTCGTTTCAATCCCTAATGGGTTTTCTAATCAGCTGTAACAAAACTGGATAACGTTGCCCATTGGTTCTGTATATTCGTTTCAATCCCTAATGGGTTTTCTAATCAGCTGTAACAGCAAATAATGGAAGCAGTCTTAAGAGATCCTCATATAGTTTCAATCCCTAATGGGTTTTCTAATCAGCTGTAACCAGATGGAACCTTGAAACCGTCACTCGCATAGATGAGATGTTTCAATCCCTAATGGGTTTTCTAATCAGCTGTAACTGACTGTTTCGAACTTTCCCTTATATACTCCTAAAGAAGTTTCAATCCCTAATGGGTTTTCTAATCAGCTGTAACTGAATCGTTCAATGTGGGCGACTCTGAGAAGCCCACAGGTTTCAATCCCTAATGGGTTTTCTAATCAGCTGTAACTGCATACTAAAATCCGTGCTTTTGACTTATAACCGTTTCTAAATGCTTCAAATTGAGAACTCAAATAATGGATGTATACTGTACCTTGAGTTTATAAACAATCATGATTCGGTCATACAACATTTGATTTTCTTTCTGGGTTTTTGTCACCTAAATCTCTTATGTTCCTCACACACCGATTACATAATTGATAAATACGAACTCTATCTCCTTTATTTATTTGTGATTTTATCTCATCCTCAAGCTTCAACTTTTGTATTTCATTAATTTCGAGTTCAAAGACACTATACTGTTTCCAGGCACCATATTTTTCGAGTATCTTATAAACACGAGTTCGAGTACGATTTTCACTTATGTCATAAGCTATTGCCAACCTCATCGTTTAAACTCCAGAGGGTAATAATCTTTTAATTCTCCAGTAATCACCTTTCTT
This sequence comes from Methanohalophilus sp. DAL1, assembly GCF_001683555.1. Classification (NCBI taxonomy): domain Archaea; kingdom Methanobacteriati; phylum Methanobacteriota; class Methanomicrobia; order Methanosarcinales; family Methanosarcinaceae; genus Methanohalophilus; species Methanohalophilus sp. DAL1. The sequence goes on from NZ_MAFX01000014.1 coordinate 25,980, forward strand.
AAAAGAATTGCTTGCATTCTAGCAGCTTTGCGTCTGGACACCTTGTATTTAAACCTAGGATGTATGAACTCCTCTTTCATATAATCATCATATTTTGAAAGATATTTTTTAAATGCATAATCTTTTAATCGGTTGTCCATTTGGAAATCATTGTGATCTAGAATAGATTTATTTACAAGTCTGATTGTAAACGCATCACAGAATATCGGCCGAAATTCTTCTTGCAAATCAAGTGCTAATGCAGGCCTTCCATGCCGATCTGCATGTAAAATGCCTAAAAAAGGATCAAGATTATATTGACGGAGAGCACTTAAAACTTCATTCTTCATCATTGTATATGTAAGTGACAGAAGGGAATTAATATGATCTTCAGGAGGATGACGACTGCGTTTATGAAATGTCCACCCATCTATAAGGCATTCATTAAGTAGTCCAAAATATATACCTGCTGCTTCTCCTTCTATGCCTCTAAGTTCATCAAGTGTAAATACCTTATTAGTATTATTTTCAAGGTCTTTAAGTATTCCAACTTTCTTGATTCCCTTTCTATTCAAAAGAGTTCTTGAATTCCTAATTTTTCCACGAATAATTCGCTGTGCAATGTAAATTTTTTGTTCACTCGAAAGTGCATATTGTTGACGACGTACTTCAGCAATGGTATTGCGTTCTGGAACAAAACTACCACGATATTTACCAAATTGAGAAAAGTAATTCAATACGATACCGTGCTTATTTGCGTTTGCTACAAAAGGAGTTGTAAAATTAATATTCCCAAAAACATTTATGGTATCTACTTGACCTATTGGAAAAGATGCAAGTTGACCTTCTTCTTTCTTGAATATTGTTATACGCCCACCGTTTATACCCACATGACAACCTTGAGTGGTGACATATACAACACTATCATCGAATATACCTTCACTGGCCTTCATTTTTTCTCCAGCATTTTAGTTTCAAAGGGCATGCAATATTGGACGACGCTACATTTTTTGCATTTGTTTGGATTATCTGTAAAATCAGGAATTGAATCAATAGTCATTTTACAAATTGCTTTTGTAATTTCTTTCACTTTTTCACGATGCCAATTTGTTATGGTTATAGCATAACGTTGATTGGTACCAAAAAGATATATGTATCCTAAATTAATCGGTTCTTGAAGATAGTCTTCAAGCAACATACAATAAGCTGCTAATTGAATCTCATCGTTGGCGTGATAGGAAAAACCTCGCTTTCTTTCAATAGGGACATATCCTGAACCAAGCATGTTTTTTATCTCCAGCAAATCGATTTTTCCATGTAGGCCAAGTTGATCTGACTTTACATAAAGTTCTTTTATCCAGCCTCCCTTTCTTGATTTATTGTTATGTTTGAGTTTTCCATCTACTAAGTAATAATTAGTTTCTATTGTATCAAAATACTTGATATAGTAAACTCGGCGAGGGCAGTAAAGATATTGATTTAAATCTGAAATATTCACAAGTTCATCGTCTATTCTTATACTCCTCCTTAATCAGACAATCAATATACAACGCTTCATGTCCAAATGCCACACTTCGCATTCCATAATAAGGATACAGATAGAAAAAATCTCCAAGTCTAAATTTTGCTTTAAGAGAAAAACCATCCTGGTCCACTAATCTTGCAAAAACATTGAATTGTGATAATGTATCATTAAGATTGGAAAGTGTCGGAATAGTAGGTTCAGTTTCAACCTTGAAACCACTTACAAGACGAGGTTTTCTCACATGGTCAGTAGATTTAAACATGAGTTTGCTGTAGTGAGATCCAGATTCACCCTTCAAAATGACTTTTCTTGTTTCATCATTCATCGTTCCATTATACCAGCAAAAACCAGATGCAAAGGCCTTCATGGATTCATATCTTGCTCTAAGTGACTCATAGTTTTCACCAGTTTCTTTTCTCAATCTCCTGATGAATCTCTGCGGGGACATAAATTCAACTTTCCCCCTCCTGAGCACATACATCAGGTCATAAGTTTTCAACATGGAATCTGTGGTATCAAACATTAGAACCTGAAGACCACTTCCACGATAAGTCAGAAGTCCTTCTTTCATACTATATGACTCAGTCTTCAAATGATCCACAACTTGCAGATTAATCTCTTGATCAAGGAAATGTTTCTCAATGAGTCCAAGGATTCTTAAAGATTCTTCCTTCTGGATTGAATATGGCATCCCTTTGAAATGATGTTCGTTTCCATTCTTGTCAGTCCATGGTTCTCCTTCAACCCTACTTTTACAATACAGGTAGGCTTCTAGGGGAGAATAGATTTTCGAATATGAAGAAAGATTTACAGACGATTCCATTACACGATCCAGGTGCGTGACCAGTTCCTGACGTGTCAGATCCTTCTTTTCACCTTTGAGATGGCCATAAACATTCTCTGGAACAAAACAAAGGGCATCACAAACCATGTCTTCAGGCTTATTCCTTAGCCTTCCAATTCTCTGCAAGAACTTACTCTTTGAATATCCTGAAAAAACCAGTCTGTCTACATCAAAATCAATACCCACTTCTACGGACGAATTTGATACAAGTACATCAAAGTTATCCAGTTTCTGCGCAGTTACATGATGAAGGCCATCAACACGTTCGATATTCAGGTCAGGAAGGTTCTCTGAAAGTATATTGAATATTTCATCCACTTCATATATACCATCCAGAATAAAGACGGTCTTTGCAGAATTTCCCTCTTGTGTAGGTCGTCTGCAAAATTCAATAAAATAATCTATGTCCTCTTTTATGAGCTCATAAGTCTTGTATATTGAACCGGATCTTACCTCCATATTCAATTTTGGAAGAACAGGCCAACCTTCAGAAAAAGAACTTTGGGAACTTTTATCCTCAAGCACGTGGACTCTTAAACCTACATCTTTTGCTCTTTGTACAATATCGTTATTAGGAGTTGCACTCAAGAAGACAAATTTAGAAAGTCGACTTCTGATATCATCGTGTATTTCATGCATCATGAAAAGCAACATATCACTTTGCTTTATTGATGCCAGATGGAACTCATCTACAACCACCATATCCACACTTCTGACAGCTTCACGAATATTGTGTTCATAATAGGCATCTTTCAATGCAAGTGTAAGTATATCTGGATTGGTAAGCAGAATTAAACCTTTACCTCTTCCCTTCCTGATAATGCGGTTCAGTAATTGTCCCTTTCTAAGCCCTGATTCATCTGGATAGAGTTTTTTCTCTGCTTCTAAAAGACCACTGGTGACAGCTTGAACATGATAATCTTCAGGATCATAACCAAATTTACTGATAGTCCTTTCTACCTGTTTTTTTTGATCTATCACAAGAGCATTGGTTGGATATACTGCTATTACTTTCATATTCATGTCCAATACAGGTTTAAGCCAGGAAATTGTCTTCCCTGAACCTGTAGGACTGTGGTTGAAAAGGAAAAAAGAATCGTCATGTTTTATTGATCGCTCAGTTTTGACTTGATGTTCGAAAGCCCTATATGACCCTAAATATTGCTGGTCGAGCTGTTCAAGTTTAAGTCCATCAAGATTCACAAAGAAACCTGCAGAAATTTCATCGTGACCTTCAATTTCTGAATTCATCTTTTTTCCTTCAGTAATTCAAGTTTGTATGGCAGAAAGACGTCACTTTTTCCTTCCTCTTGGATTTGTATGAATTTTCCTTCATAACGTCCTTGAATTATCAAAGGAACAGGTCGCATACGTACTGATATGAGGTCTCCTGCAGGCACCTCTTCATAATCATATGTGCCAAAAGGATGGTTTGAAATAAATTCTCCCTGTTTGATAACTCCATCAATTATCCTTGTATTGACGCGTGCTTTTGATTTTTTCTTACCTATCCTTATGTATTTTGGAATGGCAGAAATTATCGATTCTGCATCTATTTCATACGGTAGAATATAAGCTTTGAAAAGGTTCTGTTGATCAAGAACACGTTCACGTCCAAATTTTGGAATATTCCTTCCTTTATAAGGATTACCTGGAGAGGTCGCCTTCCAGTTTTTTGCTGCATATAGATGAGGACGCGCATTCCACTGGCTTGTAGAATGTCCACCAAGCGAAGAAATTTTATTTCCTTTTGGATGCGTCTTTGAAGATAATCTTCTTTGATAACGCACATTGGATTCTAATTTTGCAGGAGTAATATAAAATTTCTCAAACACATCGTGTGTATCTTCTAAATAAGTGGGTTTGTTGCCGGAGTTCACATATTTTCCAGAAACAAATCCAAAAGCATAGTAGAGTGCAGTATTTAGGATATAGTCACCTGTATCCACTAAATCTCCCACCTCTCTTGATGCATAGAGAGTGCGGTCAAGTGTCTCAATAGAACACTCTACTACAGGGAAATTTTCATCCATTTTACACCCTTCTTTATTGTTCTTGATTGACAGCTTCAAAGAATTCTGAAGCTGTTTTCTTTTGCCTTTCTAAAGCGGCCTTTAAAGTATCAGTTGTTACATAGGCAAGAAGATCATTTACTTTATTCTGATCCAGTGATTGAATGTCCAATGCTTGTATATCTTCTTCAAACACCTGCTTAACCAGTTCTTTGACCTTTGCAACATCAATAACTGGACTATAAATTATCTTGTTAAGATTTTCTGAATTAAGTTCTTCACTTTCCCTTGCAAGAAGCCGTGCTACTTCTTTTGAAAGAATCAGGTTTGCTGGACCTTCCTCTTTTCCATAATAGATACCAAGTATATGATTTTGAACTCTTCCGATTCTTGATGTAGCCGCACCATATCGTTTATTCATCTTGGTAACACCTAGTACGAACATCAATTCATCAAATGTGGCATCCCTCAAGGTGATTACACAAGGAAATACTGTTCCAGGAACTATGAAATCTGGCTCCCTTATCGCAGTAGTAGCACCCTTTGCGAAATTGTCACCTGGTGCATTTTGAAACTTTTCTTCTACAATAGCACTTGAATCTCTTATGGAATATGCAGAGTCATACATCACCCTTGAAGTTACAGACATCGCTTCATTACCTGCTGCACTTCCATAAAGTGTTGATTCAGGTGAGTCAAGTGTCATTTCATTGACATCCATAGTGTCTTCTATTCCAATGAGATTTCTTTGAATCTCCTTCCCTTTGCGTCGGTCACTTCCCGTTTGTTTTCTTTTAAACATCATGACTGGAGAGTAATCGACAAAACCATCGTCAGTGCTAATTCCAACAGTAGTAATATCAACGTCCTGTCCATTAGTTGTAAATATTGCACTTGATTGTAATTCTCGTGCAACCAATATATGTACATAGTGACCGCTCGGTTCGTTTACAAGTTTCTCTACAAGTCCATCTGATATTTGTTCCTTAATATTTTCAACTTCATTTTCATTGATGCTCATTATTGCTCCTCCTTTTCATCCAACTTATTTCTTTCAATCCAATAATCTCTACGAATTCGTAATATTGCTGAATAATATCCATCCGCAAGATTATTTGAGATCTTTTTCAATCTACCAGGTTTTCCGTCACAAAGATCTTCCAAAATCTTACTTACGAAATAGTCAGCAAATTCATCAGCTTTAGCATCAAGATTTTTTAGTTCTGGAATGAAAGCCTGATCATCCCCCATCCTTCTGATGGTTTTCTGGAGGTGTCCAGAAACAGTTGCCTTGTAATCTTTACTTGAAAGTTCAATGCCTCGTAGATTAATGATACCTTTTACCGATTCACGAAAAAGCCTTTCTACTGTATGTGGTTTGTACCCCTTGGGCTGCGCCATATTGAAACCCAATGCTGCTAGGTGGTTTATTATGTTCAATTCGTCCATATCTTAATTCACCTCTGTGTTGCATAATCAAGAAATTGTGCTGAGTCTAAAAATTTATTTACATTTATTTCTGCATACCCACTGTCTGAATTTCTATATAACATTTTCAACATATAAGATCCTGGAAGCGGTTCATTTCTAATAATTCTCAAGAACTTGGGTAACAGTGAATCTTTAAGACCAGAACTTGCATAAAACAGATTAATTAGTGCACTTGTGGATCTCAAAGTATCCTCAAGACTTGAAAGTGGGCAGAATTTGCCATAGAAATCTGTCACATGAGAGTTAATAGAATCTAGAGCTACCATTTCCTTAAAATCCCTTCCACGTATCGAAGGGATTGGAGATTGGCTCACTACAACTCTCATACCTGTATATGCGGCAATAAGTGTAGCAATATAAACGCCAAAGAAATGGAACTCTGTGACACTGGTAGAAGGTTTATAGAAAACAATACTGGTATTTCCAATTATATTATCATAACCTTGGGCCATGTATTGTGCCATATCCATCCCACTGGATCCTTCATCCTCTAATTTGGCAGTCATATCATTGATCCATGAGTCGTATACATCAACATCCCCCTCTATTTCAGGAGCGCCGTCGATGTATTTTGAATTAAATATTTTGGAAGCAAGTGCTGACATCCTTATTCTTGCTTCATCAGAGAACTTACCCATTATTGTATTGATCATCTCCCAGGATTCCATTGTAAAGAAATAATCAGGCACAAAATGGAAATATAATAGTTCATGGTTTGAAGCTGATCCTTTTGGCAAATTAAATCCGTTTCTTCTCAATGTCAATTCAATACTGCACGGAATGCAGGTGAAAATATTATCAGGTTTACTTTTACCTACAAAAACTCGGTTTGAAAAGTTATAAGACAAAAATGATGTATCACTCTTCGTTTTCATCTGATTTTTATTAAGTAGAGTTCCACGATTACACAGATTACAAATTCTCCCGTTCTTTGCATGTTCTTGGAAAGTATCACTGAGGGAAGAATCTTCTTTGAAAGAGATCGTTCCGTTTATTGATAAAATTTCATGCAGATATTCAGTGAGTTCTTCATAGAATGTTGCTGTTTTATTAGAGAGAAAATCGTCCCACTGCTCCATATTAGTAAGCTCATTCCATATATTATCAATTAGGATATTTGTTATTGTGGGAACATCTATATTCCTGAGCTTAACACCATCTATATCCTGATCCATAACACATTGTGCTATAGCATGAGAGTATTCCCATTTGCCCCCTTTTGCAAGTTCATGCTCTTTATCATCTATTTCTTTCAAAAGAGCATCTTTTACTGGAAGTGGAACATTCCAAATTTCACAGGTTTTTGAAAGGGCTTGCTTATTATCGGAAATCATTTCTGAAATAAATTTGTTATGGACTGTTGCTATAGCTCTTGAAAATCCAATCAAAATCCTTTGCCCTTCGGTTTCCTTTTCTAGATCTATAGGAACTGCCTTTTCTGCTCTATTAATGCCTGCCACCATAGAATCAGAAATCTTTTTACTTTTTTGAGTATAAGCAGACGTTATTGAACCACTAATGAATGCTCTGAGAACATTTTCAGGACCACTGAAAAAATAATATTCATCCCCCAAATCATAGTAACCTAATCTTGGGGTACTCATTTTCGTAATCAAAGAATCAGCGCTATTAAATGCCGGTGTTGAATCTTGAATATTTGATTTCAGATTGGCGTATATATCTTCAATTAGGGAATCTGAAATTTGAAGATTTTCTGCTCCGTGACCTAGATAAACACATCCATCCTGATAAGCCATAAGCATTATAAGCCCGTTTTTTTCCAGTACATCAGCTACGGATTTATTTATCAATCCTGAAAAAATTCCTTTCATATCGTCTAAACGATGGTACTGTAGATTTAATTGTGCATCAACTGAACTCTGAGGGAACCCATCTCTTAAAGCCGTCAAAGACCTAGAAGAAGCGGCATCTTCGGGAGATGCACAGCTTGACATTGTATCCATTAAATACAAGAATGGCTCCATATCCATGAAAAGAGATGTACGTGCACCTGAACGGGAGAATCTACTTTTATGGAGTGCAACTGCAACTGAAAAATAATCATCATCTACTAGTCCAGGAGCAAAATCATCTAGCCCTGCAATTGATACAAACTTCTTTACGACTTCTTTGGGTATTTCAAACTCTGTTTCAATAGATTGTGTTTTTTCTGCTAGTTCTTCATCCATAAACTCGTTAAACTCGAGCTTGTGAAGATCATGTACAACAAAAAGAGCTATGCATTTCCTTATACTATTATCATCAAGACTCTTTATTCCTAACTTTTCAAGTGCACTGTTAAAACGAAGCAAAAAGAGTATACCATTTCTTATATGATTAAGCATACTTTGGTCAGTTTTGCCAAATTCGATGCTTTTTGCAGGTTTGAATGCCATACCCCTTTCTACAAGATTTATATCTACTTTCTTGATATAGTCTTCAAATAAGTCGATTCCGTGTTCTATGGATATATCCTCACTTATTGAAAATAGATTTTCTTTCAGTGTATCCCAATCTTCATCTTGTAAAGCATCAGAAACCATTATTTCCCCTCATATATATTGATATTAACACAGCCACAACCTCTACTTACAGCACTTCCAACACCACTGAATTCAGCAAATTTAGAAAGTATGAGTATTGCATTTTTCAAATCTTTTGGTGCATCATTTGTAAAGATGTATGAACATTTGCCAGTAAATCCATGTTTTAAGATTGGCCTATAGTGGCCTTTGAATTTATCAAAAACTGTGTTTACCATAACACTGTGAGTAGTATAGGAAGAAGGATAGGGTCTTTCCATAATATATCGTGCCATTTCATCACGTTCAATATTCATCTTTAATTCTACTGGACATACAGCATTCCATTTTGATAAAAGCGAATTAAACACAGCTTCTCTATGTGGAAACATCTCAGAAACTTTACTATTTTTGTACTGTATGTTTGTAGGTGAACTAAAATGGAAAGTAATAGCAGGTTTGCTATATTCTATTACTGACCTTACTATTTCGTCAAAACTAACATCCGAACTGCTAACTTCACTTATTTTCAATATGTTATCATTAAGAGGAATATTTTCTTCAGAAAGAATTAACGGTTTTACAATTGTTTTAAATATCTCTATTTCCTTTGGGTCTGTAATCCCTATAGTAAAATCATATTCATATTTAGGACATACAATTTTATATTTCGCACGTTTGCTTTTTTTGAAAGGTCCTTTTAGCATACTCAATGAAATCGAACTTATAGGTGAATCATGAGTATGGTTACTTATTTCTTTATTACTTGACTGCATGATGTTTAGTAGCGATGAATAGAGTTGATATCCATCACTTGCTGGAATTTCAAACTCCTCCACAGGACTTGCGACAATTTTTAGTTGCTGAGGCATTATAATCTAAATGTATTCCAATACATATAAACTTTTTGTAATAATGAAATTGTTGCATTATTTTGCAAGTGAAAGGTTATTATTTTATTAAATGCAGTAGAATGATATTTATTTACGTGAAACGTACCTGTTACTTCATGAAGACATATATTTCATTAGCAGGATTTGATACTTCTCAGATTTTGTCACTAGTCGTTAAATATGGATTAGAAGAAGGTGACAAAATAATTTTAATCCGGCCAGAAGATGAAAAAGATGAACGGTCTGCATCCACCGTCCAAGCAGTAAAAGATTTAGCAAAACAAATTGATCGCTCTATAAATATTGATGTCCACCGAGTAAATCATCGAAATTTTGATTCGATGCTCCTTTCATTAATCGAACTAATTAAAAACACCCCTGGGCAAATAATAGCCAATATATCTGGAGGTCCACGTGAAATATTTCTGGCTTATACTATCGCTTGCTTGTCCCAGTCACATAAAATTACTACAGCAACAAATTTCAGTGATATTGATCGAACCATGAATGAAATTAATTTAGTTAATATCATTTATAGATTAGATAAAAAAGAAAAAAATATTTTGGAAGAGATTTGCCAAGAAAATTTTTTAACTATTAATCAACTTGCTTCAAATTTGCAAATTTCTGAAAGTACCGCTTCAAGACATGTTAGTAAATTAGAAAAACGTGGTGCTTTAAAAGTGAAGCAAAAAGGCAAAATCAAAGAAGTAAAAATTACGTTAACTGGTAAGATTTTGCTGAATAATCCAGTTGAATGACAACTATATTTGTCACACCCACCACTAAAGTCTAATTCGATGTTTATGAACATACACCCATCAGCAAAAGTGGAACTCACTTTGTAAAACTTTGCACTTTTGTGAATTGACCCCTTGCAAAAGTCGAACATAGACACAACCGCAGCATTAAAGTGTAATTTCAGAAGAATCCTCACCACTTTAAATCCAATACACTCATAGAAGTACATGCCTTCATGTAAATGTTCTACGATCAAAATCTGACCATATAGTAAATTCTTTTAGATTTCAGGACCCTCCCACAACAATATTTCTTTGAGTTTACTTTGGAACAATTGTGGATAAACTTGCGAAACAGAAATCTATAAAAAAATTATATTGTACTCTTTTTTGCCTCTTTAACCTTATTTATGCAATGGGCAGCTCCAATTACTACTTGCTACTAAACCTGAATGAGACGAGGTTTGTGGGCCCATCTCAGAAGTTGATAATTGTCTATTTCCAACATCGTTCTATGTTATGTTGTTCAAATTATGGTCATCTCAATCAATTATGGGGATATAGGTAAGGTCTAAAATGCCACTGTCTTAAAA